>CAZSPW010000053.1:0-13593 GCA_964608575.1 uncultured Burkholderiaceae bacterium
ATATGCACATGCTCTACGATTCTGATGATTTTGTTGTATTACGCTTGCTAGCCGAACATCCCGCTGGCGCCTTAGATGCGCGTCCTATGCCGCGTCATGGGTTTGAGATTGTGGATAAGCGCGCAGGCAAAGAAGTGTATTTGGACGGCGCTTGGGCCGAGCTTTTCCAACAAGAGTTAAACACTTGGGAGGCTGGCGGCGTTTCAGCAGAAGAGATGGAAGCCGCGCTGGAGCGCTATGCGCAATTGGCGCAGTTCCCAGTCCTCATGCATTAAAGCTTTGTCTATGTCGATTCAATTGATCGTCGGGCTAGGTAACCCCGGCGCGGAATACAGCCAAACCAGACATAACGCTGGCTTTTGGTTGCTAGATGCTATTGCCCAAGACTTAGGCACCGCACTGCAAGCAGACAAAAGCTACCGTGGGCTTATGGCACGCACCCAATACCAAGGGCGGCATTTGTGGCTATTGCAACCACAAACTTTTATGAACGCATCTGGGCATTCTGTTGCTGCTTTAGCTCGTTTTTTCAAAATTCCACCCCAAGATATTTTGGTGGTGCATGATGAGTTGGATTTACCCCCAGGCGAAGCCAAATTGAAATTCGGCGGCAGCCATGCGGGGCATAATGGCCTGCGTGATATTCACGCCCAATTAGGTAGCGATCAATATTGGCGCTTGCGCCTAGGCATTGGGCACCCAGGGCATAAAGCCGCCGTAGTTGGGTGGGTGCTACAAAAGCCACCGAAGGACGCCAGATTAGCCATAGACGATGCGATCACACGCTGCTTGCAAGCTTTACCTGATCTATTGGCTGGCCGCATAGACAAAGCCACAGCACGCATCCACACTAGCCGCCCAGCACCGCCAAAACCTGCAAGCCAAATCCAGCCGCACCATACAAGCTCACAGGAGGACAGAAGTGTTTAAAACGCCTACGCTCTTAACTCCGTTTTATATGGCCTGCTTTTGCTTTGCACCGTTCAGTCAAGCTGGGGCGCAAGCTCTGCGCCATCAAGATATTGAAGCAGTCGCAGCCAGTGATGTGGCTTTATATATTTGTGCGCAAGCCTACCCTGCGGGCTTAGCAAAGATGAAAGTCAAAATCGAACAGAGCTTGCAAGACTTAGCCGCGCCTGCAGCCGCCCTGCGTCAGGCCAAAACCTATGCGGGGCTTTACAACACCCAACTCAATACGCTGCTTAGCCATACAAAAAAAGAACGCGAAGCGTTTTGCAAAGCAGCCGCAGACTAATACCGTGGCCGCATAATGGCTGGCATCATGTCACGCACTGCCCCCACTCCCCTCCAGACCAGCCCCAAAACACCTTTTCAAGGCCTCGTAGATTGGCGTCAGCTGCTCGACTGGTTGCATGAAGATGGCCTGATTTCGGCTAAGGAGCACCAACGCACCGTCACGCGTTGCGCGCAAGCGCAAAGCGCACAGCATGCCCTGGTGCGCTTAGCCACGATAGGCGTGACGCGCGAAAAAGACGGAAAATCGCTCGACATTGAGGAGCTGACTCAGTACCTAGCCGATCGTGCGGGTCTGCCCTATTTACGCATAGACCCGCTGCGCGTTGATGTCGGCAAGGTCGCCGAAGCGATGAGCGCCAACTATGCCGAACGCCACCATATTCTGCCCGTGCAAGTCACGCCCAGCGAAGTGGTGGTGGCCACGGATCAACCTTTTGCCGCAAGCTGGATTGCCGAGGTAGAGCGTCAAACGCGCAAAAGCGTGCGTCTAGTGGTCAGTAATCCACAAGACATCACACGCTATATCACCGAATTTTTTACCTTGGCTCGGTCTGTGCGGGCGGCGATCCGCACTGGCGCAGGCAGCCAGGGCACCGTCAATTTTGAACAATTGGTGGAGCTAGGTAAAGGCAATAAAAGCCTAGACGCCAACGATCAAGGCGTAGTACAGCTGGTCGATTGGCTCTGGCAATACGCCTTTGACCAACGCGCCAGCGATATCCACCTAGAACCACGACGCGAGCAAGCCGTGGTGCGCTTTCGCATTGATGGCGTGCTGCACACGGTGTACCAGCTACCCATGAGTGTGCTAGTAGCCATGACGGCGCGCATCAAATTGCTGGCGCGTATGGATGTGGTCGAGCGCCGCCGCCCGCAAGACGGGCGCATCAAAACCCGCAACAGCGCAGGTGAAGAAGTGGAAATGCGTCTGTCTTCCATGCCTACGGCATTTGGTGAAAAAATGGTGATGCGGATTTTCGATCCTGAATCTGCAGTCAAGACCTTGAGTCAATTGGGCTTTAGCAAGCACGATAGTGAACGCTGGGAAGGACTCACCGCCCGCCCCAACGGCATTATTTTGGTCACCGGTCCTACAGGCTCTGGCAAAACCACCACGCTATATTCCACCCTCAAACGCTTGGCCACTGATGCGGTCAATGTTGCCACGATTGAAGATCCTATCGAAATGATTGAGCCTGCCTTCAACCAAACCCAAGCGCAGCCGCAATTGGATTTTGGTTTTGCCGAAGGTGTGCGCACGCTGATGCGGCAAGACCCCGACATCATCATGGTGGGCGAAATCCGCGATTTAGAAACTGCTGAAATGGCCATTCAAGCGGCGCTAACCGGGCATTTGGTGTTCTCCACCCTGCACACCAACGATGCGCCCTCAGCGGTATCGCGTTTGGTCGATCTGGGCGTGCCGCCGTATTTGCTCAACGCCACCGTACTGGGCGTACTGGCGCAGCGTTTGGTGCGCGCCCTGTGTAAAGAATGTCGCGTCAAAGACGAAACTGGGGAACAACAACGCCTCTTAAACGAAGCAGTGAAGCCTTGGGACATCAAAGGCGAGTACCGCGGCTACCGCGCAGTCGGCTGCATCGAGTGCCGCATGACGGGCTATCGCGGCCGCGTCGGTATTTATGAGTTGCTCAGCATCAGCGAGGCCTTCAAAGGCTTGGTACACGACAGCCCCGATATGGATGCGCTGCGAGCGCAGGCCATCAAAGACGGTATGCGTCCCCTGCGTTTGGCCGGTAGCCTGCGCGTGGCCGACGGCAGCACCACGCTGGAAGAGTTGTTGGCGGCCACGCCACCAGCGCCCAAAATCAAAAAAGCGCCACCAGCGGCAGCGCATTGATTTTTAGGCATGTTTTTGCGGTTTTAAGCCGAAAAAGCTGCCTGGGCAGCTATCAAAAAAATATCAATCAAACCGCTTTGTATTTACTGAACTCCGCCAAAGCTTGCACCATTTGCGCGTAAATGCGTGGGTTCGCCGCCAAGCATTCGCGCTGATCTAAAAAGTCTTTTTCAAACTCACCAGTGAAGTTCCCAATCAGGCCGCCAGCTTCTTGCACCAACAGTGCGCCCGCTGCCATATCCCAAGACGCTAGGCCTTTTTCAAAATAGCCGTCGCTCATGCCTGCGGCGACAAAGGCCAAATCCAAGGCCGCAGAGCCTGTGCGGCGCACGCCTGCGCAATGCTGCATCGCCCATTTATATAGAGTCAAATGCTCGTTGATATTGTCTCCAGGGCGCAGCGCCAAGCCCGTGGTCAGCAAGCAGTCTTTCAATTGTGTGCGTTTGCCCACACGCATACGCTTTTCATTCACAAATGCGCCGCGGCCTTTAGTGGCGGTATACAAATCGTTACGCACAGGGTCGTAAATCACCGCCTGCTCCAACTTGCCCGCTACCTGCAAGGCGATGCTGGTGCAATACATGGGGAAACCGTGTAAATAATTGCTAGTGCCATCGAGTGGGTCGATGATCCAAACAAAGTCTGAACCCTGATTACCGTGGGTTTGCCCCGACTCTTCAGCCAACACCGCGTGGCGTGGGTAAGCTTCCAGCAGGGTTTCAATGATCACTTTTTCAGCCGCTTCGTCCACCTCGCTGACCAAGTCGTTGGCTTGCTTGCGTGCAACTCGCAGGCTATCCAAATCCATAGATGCGCGATTGATAATGCCGCCAGCGGCACGCGCAGCCTTGATGGCGATATTGAGCATGGGGTGCAGGCTAGCGCCCGCAGCGGCAGGTTTAGAAAAAGTGGCCATAGAAATTGTGCAAAGAGCGAATAAAGACGCGGGTGCATTGCAAGCGCACGCGAACAAGGCGGCTATTTTCCCACGAACTCCGGGCTTTTGCTGCCCATCGCGTGAAACAGTTCAGACTAGCGGTCCAGCATTTGGGGGCGCTAAACTCTGCGTCTTTCAGATTTAGTCCATATCCACCAAAGGTTTCACGCATGGCAACAAAAAAGAACAAAGGCTTAGGCCAGGGATTGGAAGCATTGCTTGGCCCCAAAGTGGTCGAGCAGCCAAGAGCCAGCGACAGCCCGCGCGAATTGCAATTGGGCGATATGGTCCCTGGTCAGTATCAACCGCGCACACGCATGGACGAAGGTGCCTTGTATGAGTTGGCCGAAAGCATCAAAAGCCAAGGCATCATGCAGCCCATTTTGGTGCGTAAATTAGCAGCTGGCGCGCACGCGGGCAAATACGAAATCATTGCAGGCGAGCGCCGTTTTCGCGCGGCCAAATTGGCTGGTTTAAGCCAAGTGCCCGTGCTGGTGCGCGAAGTCTCGGACGAGAACACCGCCATCATGGCACTGATTGAAAATATGCAGCGCGAAGACCTGAACGCGCTGGAAGAAGCGCAAGGCCTGCAACGCCTGATCAGCGAGTTTCAATTAACCCACGAGCAAGCCGCGCAAGCGGTGGGCAAATCACGCAGCGCCGCCAGCAATTTAATGCGCCTGCTGAACCTGACCCAAGCGGTGCAAGACATGCTCATGGCAGGCGATATTGATATGGGGCACGCCCGCGCCTTATTGGCTGTGGACCACGCACAGCAAATCACCCTCGCGCATGAAATCGTCGGCAAAAAGCTCAGCGTGCGCCAAGCAGAGGCTTTGGTCAAAAAAGCCCAAAATGAGCACGGCAGCAAACACAGCAAAGCCAAAGCCGACAAATCAGGCGACATCAAACGCATAGAAGAAGAGCTCTCTGATTTATTGATGGCGCAGGTGACGATAGACCTCAAACCAGGGCGTGGCAAAAAACAAAGCGGCCAAGTGCATATTGGTTTTGGCTCGCTCGATGCTTTAAACGGCATCATCGACCGCTTACGCCACTGATCCCCAGGGGCAGCGCAGCCGCCCTCTTGTGGCAGCCCCCAAACGGGCTACACTGCGCACTCTAATACTTTCTGAGGAGAGTCAAAATGGCCTGGCAATATTGGTGGTGGAGCGCAGCCATCGTACTAGCTGTACTAGAGATGGCCAGCGGTACTTTTTATTTATTGGTTTTAGCCGCTGCCGCCGTCATCAGCGGCTTGTTGGCATGGGCAGGGCTGAGCGTCGCAGTGCAGCTAGCTGCGGCCAGTGTCAGCACCGTTATCGGCATCGTCCTCGTGTACCAATATAAAAAACGCTGCATGCAAAAAACACCCAAACTAGGCAACAACCTGGATATTGGGCAAACTGTCGATGTGCTGGTTTGGGTCGGCAACGAAGGCCGCGCTCGCATACATTACCGTGGCACCCAATGGGATGCGCGTTTAGACGACCTCAGCCTAGAGCGTGGCGAACGCATGCGTATCATTGGTGCAGAAGGCTCCACCTTTATCCTCGGTGCGCTGCCCGGCGCCTCTGATCCTCTTTAACACTCCATAACACTCAAGGAATGATGCCATGTCTGGCTTTTTAATTTTTCTACTCATCGCTGCCGTGGTGCTGGCTTCCAAGTCCATCAAAACTGTACCGCAGCAACGCGCCTGGATCATCGAGCGCTTTGGCAAGTATGACCGCACGCTCGAGCCTGGCCTGCGCTTTATCATGCCCTTTATCGACCGCGTCGGCGCCAAACATGATCTGCGCGAAGTGCCCTTGGATGTGCCCAGCCAAGTGTGTATCACGCGCGATAACACGCAACTGCAAGTCGATGGCATTTTGTACTTCCAAGTGACTGAGCCCAAGCTGGCCACCTATGGCTCATCGAATTACATCTTAGCCATTACGCAGCTGGCACAAACCACCCTGCGCAGCGTGATAGGCAAATTAGAGCTAGATAAAACCTTTGAAGAACGCGACATGATTAACCATGCTGTCGTCAGCGCGCTCGACCAAGCGGCGCAAAACTGGGGCGTGAAAGTCCTGCGCTACGAAATCAAAGACTTAACCCCACCTAAAGAAATTCTCCATGCCATGCAGGCACAAATCACCGCCGAACGCGAAAAACGCGCGCTGATCGCTGCCTCAGAAGGCCGCAAACAAGAGCAAATCAACATCGCCGAAGGCCAACGCGAAGCCTCCATTGCCAAATCTGAAGGCGACAAAATCAGCCAAATTAACCAAGCCCAAGGCGAGGCCGCTGCCATTTTGGCCAAAGCCGAAGCCAATGCCGCTGCTATCCGTCAGATCGCCGCTGCCATTGAAAGCCAAGGCGGACTGCAAGCGGTCAACTTAAAAGTTGCCGAGCAATATGTCGAGGCACTATCTGGCATCGCCAAAACCAGCAACACCATTGTGGTGCCGCAAAATCTGGCTGATGTTGGCGGGCTGGTGGCCACTGCTACCACTATGCTCAAGGCGCTGCCAAGCAAGGCGTAAACTGCTGCTCTCAGCCCGTTTTACTGCAAAACCCGCCAACGGCGGGTTTTTATGTTTTTAGGTATGATTTCGGCATTTTAAGCCGCAGAATCTGCCTGAGCAGCTCCTCTTTTTGATGTAAATATGCAAGCCCACGACCCCAGTTTGCGCCCCCTGTTGTGGCTGGTGGCGGCAGCCTTGTTTATCCAGACACTCGATTCCACCATCGTCAATACGGCCTTGCCTGCCATGGCCGCAGCACTGCACGAGAGTGCTTTGGCGGTGCATGGCATCGTGGTGTCCTACACCCTGACGATGGCGCTGCTCATCCCCGCATCGGGCTGGTTAGCCGATCGCTTCGGCACGCGGCGTGTGTTCAGCCTGTCCTTATTGTTGTTCGCTATCGGCTCGCTGCTGTGCGCCCTATCTAGCCAATTGGAAACCCTCATCGCAGCACGGGTGGTGCAAGGCATGGGGGCATCGATGCTGATGCCCGTAGGGCGGCTCGCGGTATTACGCGCCGTGCCACGCAGCGAATTTTTAGCCGCTATCAGCTTTATTGCCGTGCCTGGTTTGCTCGGCCCCTTGGTGGGGCCGAGTTTGGGCGGCTGGTTAGTGGAGTACGCGAGCTGGCATTGGATTTTTCTTATCAATCTGCCGATTTGCGCCATCGGTCTATACATGGCACGGCGTTATCTGCCAGATTTTCGATTAAGCGAGCCTCCACCTTTTGATACCAAAGGCTATGCACTATTAGCAGGCGCGTTACTGGCGCTTTCCACCAGCTTAGAGCTACTAAGCGCAAATGGCTTTAGCTGGGTTTGGCCTGCATTGGGCTTGCTGCTTTGCCTGATATGCAGCGGCCTGTATTACGGCCACGCTTTACGACAGCGCCATCACCATCCTTTGTTTGCGCTATCGCTGTTTCGCATCACCAGTTTGCGCATAGGCCTGATCGGCAATGTGGCCACACGATTGGGGTCCTCTGGAATGTCTTATGTGCTGCCGCTTATGCTGCAATTGCCGCTGGGCAATAGCCCCGCGCGGGCAGGGCTGTTGATGATGCCCATCGCCATAGCCAGTATTGCAGCCAAACGCTTGGCTACGGGCTTGATTGAACGCCTAGGCTATCGCCGCGTTTTGCTGGGCAATACGGTATGCATAGGCTTGTGTACCCTCAGTTTCGCACTGCTTGGCCCGAACACGCCCCTAGCCTTATTAGTCGTGGCGCTGGCTTTCTTCGGGCTGTGCAACTCTTTGCAATACACCGCTTTGAATACCGTCACGCTCAAAGACACCACTGCTGCGCAAGCCAGTAGCGCCAATACTTTGCTGTCACTGGTACAAATGGGGGCGATCAGTTTGGGGCTAGCCGCTGCTGCAGTCACTTTAGCGTTGTATAGCCAATCGATGGGGCTAGAGCCTGACAGCCCAGATTTGATACGCGCATTTCGTGCCACCTTCCTGACCTTGGGCGTACTCACACTCCTCTCCAGCCCCATTTTCCTGGGGCTGCCTGCGCACCCAAATCAAGGGCGGGGGCAAGGGCATATGCCCAGCTCTGTTGTAGAGTAGAACTTTTAAAGGACAGCCATGAGCGAGAACTCCAGTACCAGCATTCCTGTGTATGGCGCAGGTAAAACCACGCCCCATGCCGCGCGCAAGCCCATCAGCCTGCCGCGTCTGGCCGATATGCGCACACGCGGCGAAAAAATCACCATGCTCACCGCTTATGACGCCACCTTTGCTGCTGTGGCTGATGCCGCTGGCATCGACTGCATTTTGATCGGTGATTCGCTCGGCATGGTCTGCCAAGGCCTCAACAGCACCACGGGTGTAACGCTGGAAACCATGATCTACCATGTGGAATCTGTCTCGCGTGGCTTGATTCGTAGCCAAGGCACCGCCTTCCTGATTGGCGACCTGCCCTATGGCAGCTATCACGAAAGCCGCGAACAAGCCCTGCGATCGGCCGCACGGCTGATGCAGGCAGGCGCCCATATGGTCAAACTCGAAGGCGGCGGCTGGACCACAGAGACGGTGCGTTTTCTGGTCGAGCGCGGCATTCCCGTCTGCGCCCACCTGGGCTTAACGCCGCAGACCGTACACGCCCTAGGCGGTTACCGTGTGCAAGGCAAAGACGATGCAGGCGCGGCCACCCTGCGCCAACACGCGCTAGAGCTGCAAGACGCGGGGGCGGCTATGGTGGTGCTGGAAATGGTGCCCGCCCACCTCGCTGCCAGCCTGACGCGAGAACTCGCCCACTGCCACACCATAGGCATAGGCGCAGGCAAAGGCACCGCAGGGCAAGTGCTGGTGCTGCACGATATGCTGGGCATCAATCTGGGCAAAATGCCCAAATTCGTGCGCAACTTTATGCAAGACGCAGGCAGCGTCCAAGGTGCGTTTGAAGCCTATATCCGCGCCGTAAAAGAAGGCAGCTTCCCTGATGATAGCCTGCACGCCTGGTAAAAAAGTTAGTGCAAACTATGCAAATTATTCACACCGTATCTGAACTGCGTACTGCATTGGCGGGCAAACGCAGTGCCTTTGTGCCGACGATGGGCAATTTGCACGCAGGGCATTTGCGCCTGATTGCGCGTGCTGTGGAAGAAAAAAATGCAGGCCGCGCTCATGCCGTGGTGGCCAGTATTTTCGTTAACCGCTTGCAGTTTTTGCCGCACGAAGACTTTGATGCCTACCCACGCACCTTGGCCGATGACGCGGCTAAACTGGCCGCTGCTGGCTGCGACTTTCTTTTTGCCCCAAACGAAACCGAGCTATACCCCGAGCCGCAAACCTTTAAAGTGCAGCCCCCCGCTGAAATGGCCGATATATTAGAAGGCGAATTTCGCCCTGGTTTTTTTACCGGCGTGTGCACCGTGGTCATGAAGTTATTCCACATCGTGCAACCCAGTATCGCGGTATTTGGCAAAAAAGATTACCAACAACTGGCGGTGCTGCGCGCCATGGTTAAGCAGTTTGCCCTGCCTATCACCATGATTGGGCTGGAAACCGAGCGCGCAGCCGATGGCCTAGCCCTGTCCTCGCGCAACGGCTACCTCAGCGCCGTCGAACGCCAACAAGCTTTGGCGCTGAGCCAATCTTTACGCTGGCTGATCGCCCAAGCACAAAGCGGTCGCCGCGACTGGCAGGCGCTGGAATCCGAGGCCATGGCCGCGCTCAACGCACAAGGCTGGCAGACCGATTACCTCACCATACGCCAGCAGCATGATTTATTGCCATTTTCGCCAGAAAATGGCGTAGATGCTGCCCAAGCAGCTATTGCATTAGTAGCACTAGGCGCATCGCGTTTAGGGCAAACGCGCCTGATCGACAATATCGAATTCGCGCTTTAGAGCGCGTTCAACGCAGGCGCTTGGCCATATCTGCGCCTGGGCTGAGGATGACCTTCGTGCGGTCTAAGCGGCGGTAGCAAAATTTCCACACACCGTCATCGAAGCGATAGCGTTCGTGGTAATAACCAAAGCCGTGCAGATTGAATTCTTGCGGGCCGCTTTCCGTCTCTTGCTGCCACCACAGGCGGTCTTCCATGCACCAAATGCCTGTGGCTTCGGTGTCAGACTGAAACTCAATTTCATAGCTGTGCACATGGTGCACGGTGGTCATGCCGGCGACAAAATCAGCCAGTTTGGCGGTGTTTTCCACGGCGCTGGCCATGACCGCACCGCCATAAGTATCTGATACATGGTCGGCGCAGTGCAGTGCTGTGTACACATCCCATTCTTTGGCATCAATGGCACGCAGGCGGCGCGCTTTGAGTTGGCGAATGGCTTCGATATTCAGCAATTTTTCGTTTTCTGTCATGGTGGTCTCCTAAGAATTTTTTGCTGGATTTGAAGGGAGAAAAAGCGCGCTGGCGCGGGAAGCGGGATGTGCGGCTAGGCGCAAAAGGGGGCAAGCAACACCGCAGCACGCCCGCACCCTGCGTCAATCTGCTTTTTCTAAGAAAGGGTAATCGGTATAACCCTTCTCCTCACCCACATAGGTATGGCTATAGTCCACAGGCGTTAGCGCAGCACCAACACGCAGGCGCTCGACCAAATCAGGGTTGCTGATAAAGGGGCGGCCAAAGCTGGCACATTCGGCGCGGCCACTGGCCAGCAGCTCGCGTGCGCTGTCGCCCGTGAGCATGTTGTTATTCAAAATCGGGCCGCTGTAATGCTGGCGCACCATGCCCAGGCCGTCCAGCTCGGGCTTGTTCACATTCATCAGGTGCACATAGGCCAAACCCATGGGCTCAAAGCCTTGAATAAAGGCGGAGAAAGTGCCGATAGGGTCGTCCTCTTGCATACCGTTATACGGATTGCCTGGGGCAATGCGCACGCCCACGCGGCCCGGACCGATGGCGTCTGCCATGGCTTGCAGCACCATCAGCGGCAGGCGCGCGCGGTTTTCGGCGCTGCCGCCGTATTCGTCTGTGCGCTGGTTGCTGTTGGGGTTGAGGAATTGGTTGATAAGGTAGCCACTGGCGCAATGCAGCTCCACGCCGTCTATGCCGGCGGCGCGGGCGTTGCGTGCGGCCTGAGCATATTCAGCCGCGATGCGCGGCATTTCATCAGCGCGCAAAGCGCGGGGCATGGCGCAAGGCAGGGGCTGACCGTCGGGGCCAGCTACGGGATCGGGGCAAGGGATGGCTGAAGGCGCAATAACATCCGCTTCATACAGACGGTTTTGCGGCACGATGACGCGACCGCAGTGCATCAATTGCATGACGATGCGCCCGCCCGCCTGGTGTACAGCATCGGCCACTTTTTTCCAGCCTGCAATTTGTGCCTCGTTCCAGATACCAGGCATGCGCCAGTAGCCTTTGGCCTCGGCGCTGGGGCTGGTGCCCTCGGTCACGATCAGGCCGGCGCTGGCACGCTGGCGGTAATACAAGGCCATCAAATCGGTAGGCACATCACCCGCGCCGGCGCGGGTGCGCGTCATGGGCGACATGATGATGCGGTTGGGAAGTTGCAATTCACCCAGGGTAATAGCTTGAAATAGCGGATCAGTCATAGCGCATTCATTTTGAAAAAAACCAAGAGACATTAAACACGCAAACGCGCAGCGCGTCAGGCACGCACAGTTTATTCCCACCACAACGCTGCCACGATAATGGGCACCCTATGCGACCGTCCCCCAGCCCTCACCTGCCCGCCCCCGCCGCCGAACGCAGCGCGCCCATAGCCCAAACCCTGAAAAAGCTGCTGCCCTATTTGTGGGAATACAAAACCCGCGTGATTTTGGCGCTGCTGTGCGTAGTGGCCGCCAAAGTCGCCAATGTGGGTGTGCCGATATTGCTGAAAAAACTGGTGGATGCCATGACGCCTGCGCCCATGACTCCCACGGCAGCACAAGTGGCGCTGATCGTGCCCGTCGGCCTGATCGCAGCCTACGGCTTACTGCGTTTTTCCACTTCGCTCTTTACCGAACTGCGCGAATGGGTGTTTGCCAAAGCTACGCAGGGCGCCACGCGCACCGTAGCACTGCAGACTTTTCGGCATTTGCATGGTTTGAGTTTGCGCTTTCACCTCTCGCGCCAAATGGGTGGCGTGACACGCGATATCGAGCGCGGTGTGCGCGGCATCGAATCGCTGATTTCTTATTCCCTGTATTCCATCTTCCCCACGCTGATAGAGGTGAGTTTGGTGCTGGCGATTTTGGGCAGCCGTTTTGATATGGCCTTTGTCTGGGTCACGCTGGCGGCGCTGGCCGCTTATATCGCATTCACCATCGGCATCACCGAATGGCGCACCAAATTCCGCCAACAGGCCAATGTGCTCGATAGCCAGGCGCACACGGTGGCGGTGGACTCCCTCATCAACCACGAAACCGTCAAATACTTCAATAACGAAGAACGCGAAGCCGAGCGCTACGACAGCGCCCTGCTGGGCGTGCACGCGGCCAAGCTAAAAAGCCAAAGCTCGCTCTCGCTTTTGAACAGTGGGCAGCAGCTCATCATCGCCTGCGCGCTGGTGGCCATGCTGTATTTGGCAACCCAAGGCGTGGCCGAAGGCCGCATGAGTTTGGGCGATTTGGTCATGGTCAATGCCTTCATGATTCAGCTCTATATCCCGCTGAATTTTCTGGGCGTGATCTACCGTGAACTCAAACAAAACGCCACCGATTTAGAGCGCATGTTCACCTTGCTGGAGGAAAACGCCGAGGTGCAAGACCGCGAGGATGCGATCGAGCTGCAGCCCAACACCAGCCCTGCGGTGGATTTTGACGCGGTAGATTTTGCGTACGAAGCCAACCGCCCCATCTTGCACCGCGTCAGCCTGCATATTCCTGCGGGCAAAACCGTGGCGGTGGTGGGCGCTTCGGGCTCGGGCAAATCCACGCTGGCGCGCTTGCTCTACCGTTTCTACGATGTGCAAGCTGGCAGCGTGCGCGTGGACGGGCGCGATGTGCGCGATTACAGCCAAACCAGCCTGCGCCGCGCCATCGGCATCGTGCCGCAAGACACGGTGCTGTTCAACGACAGCATAGGCTACAACATCGCTTACGGCCGCGCAGATGCCACGCAGGCCGAAATAGAGGCAGCCGCGCGCGCGGCGCAAATACACGACTTCATCGCCAAATTGCCCAAAGGCTATGACACGCCTGTGGGCGAGCGTGGGCTGAAGCTCTCAGGCGGCGAAAAACAGCGCGTGGCGATTGCCCGCACCCTGCTGAAAAACCCTGCGATTTTGGTGCTGGACGAAGCCACCAGCGCGCTCGATTCTGCCAATGAACGCGCGATTCAGGCGCAGTTAGAAGGTATCAGCGCGAATAAAACCACGCTGGTGATTGCGCATCGCCTATCGACCATTGCGCACGCACACGAGATCGTGGTGATGGACGCAGGCCGCATCATCGAGCGCGGCAATCACGCGGATTTACTGGCCTTGGGCGGCAAATACGCCAGCATGTGGGCGCTGCAACAAAAAGCCCATTGATTGATACAGATATTGGAACAATAAGCCATTTTTTCGCAAATTCCGGCTTATTGGTATTGAAAATGGAACAATGCC
>CAZSPW010000054.1:0-13221 GCA_964608575.1 uncultured Burkholderiaceae bacterium
GGCGTCATACGACGCGCTGCCTTTTTTCTTTTGGAAAACCTGCCATGTCATCGTTGCAAAATTTACTAGGCTTGGATTTACCCGCTTTGGTGGATTTTTGCGAGCAGCTGGGTGAAAAGCGCTTTCGTGCCCAGCAGCTTTTTCGCTGGATCCATCAAAAAGGTGCGCATGACTTTGCACAGATGAGCGATTTGGCCAAATCTCTGCGCGAAAAACTGCCCCAGGTAGCCGCGATTACAGCCTTGCCCGTAGTCAGTGAGCATGTTTCACAAGACGGCACCACCAAATGGCTTTTCGATGTTGGTGACGGCAATGTGGTGGAGACTGTGTTTATCCCCGAAACCGATCGCGGCACCCTGTGCATCTCCTCCCAAGCAGGCTGCGCTGTTGGCTGTCGATTTTGCTCGACTGGGCACCAAGGTTTTAGCCGCAACCTCAGCACAGCGGAGATCATTGCCCAATTATGGTGGGCAGAACATAGCCTGCGCAAACGCTTCAGCACGAGCGAACGCGTCATCAGCAATGTGGTGATGATGGGCATGGGCGAGCCCCTGCAAAACTACGCAGCCTTAGTGCCTGCGCTGAAAATCATGCTAGATGACCATGGCTATGGCCTGTCGCGCCGCCGTGTCACAGTTTCCACCTCAGGTGTGGTGCCCATGATTGAGCGCCTAGGCCAAGATTGCCCGGTGGCGTTGGCTGTCAGCCTGCATGCGCCCGAAGATACCCTGCGCGATCACCTGGTGCCATTGAACAAAAAATATCCGCTGGCCGAGCTAATAGCCGCTTGCAAGCACTACCTGCAATTTGCGCCGCGTGACTTCATTACACTGGAATACTGCATGCTCGACGGTGTCAATGACACACCTGAGCATGCGCATTTGCTCATTGAGTTGGTGCGAAAACACCAACTCCCCTGCAAATTTAATCTGATTCCTTTCAATCCCTTTCCCGAATCGGGTTTGATACGCTCGTCTAATGCTAGCATTAGCAAATTTGCTGGCCTTTTGAGTGAGGCTGGCATTGTCACCACGGTGCGAAAAACGCGGGGCGATGATATTGATGCTGCTTGTGGCCAATTGGCTGGTGAGATCAAAGACCGCACCCGTGTGGAAAAACGCATCGTCTTGCAAAGACAAATTGAGCTCGGTAGCGGCAAATCCGCATCTTGATTTTTTCAAAATGCGCATATTGCATATTGCACCGCAAGCTAGAAAGGGCAGTAACCATGACAAAAAGCAACACCATTGGGCAACTTCACTACCACGGAGCAAAAGTCGCGAGTGTTTTTTTGCTTGGCAGCCTCCTCTTACTGGGCGCTTGCGCCAATAGCGGCCAAGATAGAGGGCTGCAGCGTGATATCGTGACTGAAACCGATGCCACCAATGTGGATAAGCGCGCTCGTATTCGTTACGAGCTGGCCGCCGGCTATTTTGAGCAAGGCAAAGATACTGTTGCCTTGGATGAAATCAAACAGGTTTTGCAGCTCGAGCCTAATGCGGTAGATGCTTGGATCCTGCGCGGCTTAATTTATCTACGCTTAGAAAAAGCCGCCTTAGCAGAGGAGAGTTTTCGTCGTGCGCAAGCCATTGCGCCGCAAAATGGCGCAGCAGCACGCAACTATGCTTGGGTTTTATGCACCCAAAAACGCTATGCCGAGAGCGACGCCCAATTCAAGCGCGCCATTGCCGTTAATTACGAACTGGCACGCACTTATATGAGCTGGGGGGTCTGCCAACGCGAGGCGGGACAAAAAGTGGCAGCCGAAGAAAACTTGCGCAAATCCCTAGAGCTAGAGCCCCTGAATCCGATAAGCGGCTACAACTTAGCGGCACTCCTGTTTGAGGCCGGGCAATACGAGCAAGCGCGCTTTTATGCCCGCCGGGTAAACAATGGCGAATACTCCAACGCTGCCTCACTCTGGCTAGGGATTCGTATCGAGCGTGCTTTAAACAACGGCGTCGCTATGGGGCAATTGGCTAGCCAGCTGCGCAGCCGTTACCCTCATTCGCCCGAGCTTGCTGCTTTGGATAAGGGGGCTTTTTGATGCAGGACTCGCAAATTCCAGAGTCAGACTTGCTCACCGCTGCCCACTCTACTCTGCCACCAACTGATACTGCACCAGCCAGCCCTGGGCAACTGTTACGCCAAGCACGCGAAGCGGCGCAAGTGCACCGTGCCAGTTTGGCTGGTTTATTGAAAGTGCCCGTCAAGAAAATTGAAGCACTAGAGCGAGACGATTGGCAGGCACTACCAGATTTGGCCTTTACCCGTGCACTAGCCAGCAGCATTTGCCGGCAATTGAAAATAGATCCACAACCAATTTTGGCGCTTCTGCCTTCCGTGCGCCAGGAAGCGCCACAAACGCCTGCCGTATTGGCCGAAGACAAAGCCTTGGCCGCTGCCCGCCAAAAGCTCTCGACCGCGCCCAGCCCGCGCCGCGCTATGCCTTGGAAATGGGCAGTGGCAGCTTTATTGACGATGGGCGCCATAGGTGCAGCATGGTGGTGGCATGGGCACAGCCCCACTCCCAAGCAAGCATTAAGCAAGGTGGAGATGTTGGGGCATGCCTCCTCCCCCACACTCACGACACCACTGGCAGCTATTGAAAACAGCCCTTCAGCTTTGCCAAGCGCATCAGTGGCATCATCTGCAATGATTAGTGGCTTCAGCGCCGACAACGCCAGTGTGGCCGTCCCCAGCGCCGCCGTTAACGGTATAGCCCCAGCAGCTGCTCAGGCTAGTGCAGCTATTACCGCGCCTCCCTCGAATGCCGCAGCAAATGCCAGCACAACGCCAATGCCAACCGCCGCAACCGCAGGCCTGCCAAGCGGCCCAGTTGGGGTATTGGAGTTGCAAGCTATAGGGGAGACTTGGGTGCAGGTGCGCGACGCACACAACAAAATTCAACTCAGCCGACTGCTGCAAACGGGTGAGCGCATCCAAATACAAAGCCAGCCGCCTTATCGGGTATGGACGGGGCGAGCCGAAGGCTTGCAATTGCTCTGGCAGGGCAGGCCAGTCGATGCACTGACAGGAAAAGCTGGCTCTCTGCGCTTGCAAATACCAGCTACAAGCGCAACAAACCCAGCCCAGCTTCAGCATTAGCGGCGCAGCTGCGATTAAGATGGCGCGGCTATGCCGCCCACTGAATTTTCCCTGTATCGCCAGAACTTTTGGCAACAACTGCCCGCCCAAGCTTTAGAGGCAGACAGCTTGCGCCACTTGCAAAGCCAATACGCACTGGGCTTGGATCAAGTTCTGATCAAAAAGTGGCAGCACTTCCCCGCGCTAGTTCGTCACGCTGCCCTATGCGCAGTAGGTGGCTATGGTCGCACCGAGCTGTACCCGCACTCCGATATCGATGTACTTTGCTTGATGCCCGCGGAGGCAAATCCAGTTTTGCACGAAGAATGGCAGGCTTTTTATAGCTTGTGCTGGGATGCCGGCCTGTGCTTAGCCAGCAGCGTACGCAGTCCGACAGAGTGTGTGCAGACCGCTCAAGCCGACATTACCGTACAAACTGCTGTCTTGGAAGCGCGTTTTTTGGCGGGTAGCGCAGGCTTATTTGCACAGATGCAAGCGCAATTGGCTGAGGTCGCCGAGCCTGCGCAGTTTTTGCAGGGCAAATTAGCGGAACAAGCCAAACGCCACGCTAAATTTGGCCCCAGTCCTTACGCCCTAGAGCCCAATTGCAAAGAATCACCGGGGGCTTTGCGCGATTTACATTTGCTCTATTGGGGCATGCGCATGGCAGATTTATGCAGCGCCGATACGCGCTTTTGGCAAGCTGCTGTGGATGCGCAATTGCTAGATGCGCAAGAGGCGCAAAACTTAGCACAAAGCTGGGCTTTTATCGCGTCGGTGCGTTGCCATCTGCACCAATTAGCAGGGCGCGAAGAAGATCGCCTGTTGTTTGATTGGCAAATCCCGCTGGCACGCGCTATGGGGTATGCACATCATGAGGTCAGCAGCGCTAGTGGCACATCCATTTACACGCGCAGCGCCAGTGCCGCTTTTATGCGTGATTACTACGCGGCCGTCAAGTTGGGCCTGCAAATGCTGGAAATGGCCTTGTTGCGCTTGCAAGATAAGCTGGGCGCTTTTGCACAAACCCCTCCCTCGCCCACACAAATCATGGATGAGCACTTTGCTGTGCGGGCTGCTTATCTAGATTTGCGTCAAGAGGAAGATGCCGTTTGTGCACAAGAGCCGCAATGGATTTGGTCTGCCTTTGCGCACTATCAGGCATATGCCAAGCTCGAAGGTTTCAGTGCCAAAACCTTGCGTGCCTATTACCGCGCAGAGCAGCAAATAGACAGCGTTTTTTGCGCAGATCCGCGTAGCCGTCGTGCCTTTTTACAGTGCTTACAAGCGCCTACGGGTGTCACTCGGGTGTTGCGACGCATGAATGCCTGTGGTTTTTTAGCGCGTTACTTGCCCAGCTTTGCTCCGACGGTGGGGCAAGTGCAGCACGATTTGATGCACGCTTACACCGTCGATCAGCATATTTTGCTGGTCTTGTCTGAAGTCAGGCGCTTTTTTCTGCCGCAGTTTGCCGCTGAAGTGCCGCCCTGCCATGCCATCGCCGAGCAATTTGCGCGCCCTTGGATTTTGTATCTGGCCGCTTTATTTCACGATATCGCCAAAGGCCGCGGTGGCGACCATAGCACCCTGGGCGCAGAAGATGCGCAAGACTTTGCCCTGCAGCATGCTTTGGAGCCAGACGATACCGAATTGCTGGTCTTTTTGGTGCGTGAGCATCTGAGCTTTAGCCAAGTCGCGCAAAAGCAAGACCTGTCTGACCCCGAGGTGATTGCATCATTTGCAAAACGCATGGGGGATTTGCGCCATTTACAGGCTTTGTATTTGCTCACCGCTGCCGATATTCGTGGCACCAATCCGAGTTTGTGGACGGACTGGAAAGCCCAACTTTTGCACACCCTTTACCTGCGTAGCGCGCAATGGTTGGCAGGACAAAGCCAGATTGATGAGGCCAGCATAGTGGCAGAGCGCCAGGCACAAGCAAGGCAAGAATTGGCGCGTTTGGCGCTGCCGCATCAGGCGCAGGCCGCATTGTGGGCTGGGCTGGATGCGGAATACTTTTTGCGCTTCGAAGCGCCTGAAATTGCCTGGCATACCCGCGTCTTGTCGAAATGGATGGCGCAGCAGCCCTATTTCCAAAATCCGCAGAGCACCTCCGCACCCATAGCAGTTTTTGCGCGGCGCGGCGCACACCATACTGGCCTGCAGGTGCTGGTTTACGCCCCTGATCAGCAAGATTTATTTGCCCGTATTTGTGCTTTTTTCGAGCGCGCCAATTTATCCGTGCTGGACGCAAAAATCTACACCACCCCTAAAGGCTGGGCCCTCGATAGTTTTCTGCTGCAATCGCAGGAAATGCCCGCACATGAGCGCGAGCTCCTCAGCATGATGGAGGCCGAACTGCGCGCCGATTTACAAAGCAATCGCGCACTGCCAGCGCCCAGAGCTGGGCGCCTATCGCGGCGGGTGCGACATTTCCCGTTGGAGCCGCGCGTGCAATGGCTTAGCCCTCTAGCGCAAACACCAGCCGAGTTGGAGCTGTCTTGCGCAGATAGATTGGGTTTGCTTTATGCGATAGCTCAGGTCTTCGCGCAGGCAGGGGTGGCTTTGCATTCGGCCAAAATCGTGACTTTGGGCGAGCGCGTGGAAGACCGATTCGTCATCAGTGGTCCGCATTTGACTTCACCCCAGATGCGGGCGCGTTTGAGCGCAGCCTTGGTGGCTGCGAGCCGCGTGTAAGAAAGCTCCTCTTTTTTACTTAAAAAAGAGGAGCTGCTCAGGCAGATTTTTCGGCTGAAATCTCGATTTTTATAGGTGAAAATCGATGGTAATTTATGGCTATATTTAAACCAATAATAAACCCAAAGCCTGTGTCACCGTAGCGCCAGCTGGGATAGGCACCACTGCCGCTTGCCACGCCGCAGGCGTTTGCGCCAGCGCCGCATCGCAAGCGATCACGATCAAGCCTGCATCCAGCAATGCCGCGGCTACCTCGCTAGCCTGGGCATAAACGCCGGCATGCAAGCGATAGCAGTGATGGCCGCGCGCATAAAGCGCCAATTCCAATGCGGCCGCCAGCTTTTGCGCGGCAGCATCGTCGCCTTGCAGCAGCAATAGTTGCGCTTTTTGGTGTTTTTGCGCGGCGCGTTCAGCTGCGTCAATTTGCGTATCTGCGGCCTGCGTAGTACTGTCTTGCGCCGCCTGCACCAGCATGCCAGCGGCCACGGTGCCATTGTGGATGCGGTCGATCAGGATAAAGCCACCGGTGTCGCGATTGGCACTATACGGATCAAAGGCAATGGCGCGATCGAGCTTGAGCGTGACCAAACCTATACCGTTCATCTCCAACTTGTCAGCAGGCGCGGTTTGCTGCGTATTGACATTGAGCTGTTGTGCAATTTTGCTGACGGTGGCGGTCACTGTTTTGCTGGCGATTTTCAGCAAAAAGCTGCGGCCTGGCTCTAGCGCCTGCTCGCCCATCCATACCAAATTGGCTTCAAACTGCTGGGCCACTTGCGCGGGTTTGTCTGGCATGCAAATCACATCGCCACGCGAAATATCAATTTCATCGGCCAGCGTCAGGGTGATGGATTGATTCGCCACGGCTATAGGCAAATCGCCATCGGCGCTGACGATGCGCGTGACTGTGCTTTCTTGCCCACTGGGCAGCACACGGATGCGCGCGCCTGGGGTGATGCTGCCGCCGGCAATGGTGCCAGCAAAGCCGCGAAAATCCAGATTCGGGCGGTTGACCCACTGCACCGGCATGCGGAAGGGTTGTTTTTCCAAAAACTCTTCGTCTATGCTGACGGTTTCTAGGTGCGGCATCAGCACCGGCCCTGTGTACCAAGGTGTATTCGCGCTCGGCTCCACAATGTTGTCACCCGCCACGCCGCTGATAGGTATCACCGTCACCGATGGCAAGCCAATTTGTTTGGCAAAGGCCAGGTATTGCGCTTGGATGCGCTCAAATACCTCTTGGCTGTAATCGACCAAATCCATTTTGTTAATGGCCAGCACCACATGGCGTATGCCCAAGAGCGAGACGATGGTGGAATGGCGGCGGGTTTGCACCAGCAGGCCTTTGCGGGCATCGACCAGAATAATGGCCAAATCGGCTGTGGATGCGCCCGTGACCATATTGCGCGTGTATTGCTCGTGCCCAGGGGTGTCGGCCACGATAAATTTGCGCCTATCGGTGCTGAAAAAGCGGTAAGCCACATCAATGGTGATGCCTTGCTCGCGCTCAGCCGCCAAACCATCTAGCAGCAGCGCGTAATCAATCTCACCCCCACGGGTGCCGACTTTTTTGCTGTCGGCTTCCAGTGCCGCCAGTTGGTCGTCAAACAGCATTTTGCTTTCATACAGCAGGCGGCCTATCAGCGTGCTTTTGCCGTCATCGACAGAACCACAAGTAATAAAGCGCAGCAGGCTTTTGTGCTGATGCTTTTCCAGATAGGCGTTGATATCGCTAGCAATGAGATCGGATACATGTGCCATGTTAGAAATACCCCTCTTGTTTTTTCTTTTCCATGCTGGCGGCGCTGTCGTGGTCGATCATGCGGCCTTGGCGCTCTGAAGTGGTGGTCAGCAGCATCTCTTGAATGATTTGCGGCAAGGTCGCTGCCGTGGATTCCACTGCACCCGTAAGCGGGTAGCAGCCCAGGGTGCGGAAGCGCACCATTTTTTGCATAGGCGTTTCGCCTGGGCGCAGGGGAAAGCGTTCGTCATCCACCATGATCAGCGTGCCGTCGCGTTCCACCACAGGGCGCTGGGCGGCGTAATACAGGGGCACGATGGGGATGTTTTCCAGGTGAATGTATTGCCAGATATCCAACTCGGTCCAGTTAGAAATGGGAAATACGCGAATGCTCTCGCCTTTGTGCTTGCGGGTGTTATACAAACGCCAGAGTTCAGGGCGCTGGTTTTTAGGGTCCCAGTGGTGGCTTTCCGTACGGAAGCTGAACACGCGCTCTTTGGCGCGGCTTTTCTCTTCGTCGCGGCGCGCGCCGCCAAAGGCGGCATCAAAACCGTACTGATCCAGCGCCATTTTCAAGCCCTGGGTTTTCCACATATCGGTGTGGACTGCGCTGCCGTGGTCAAAAGGATTGATGCCTGCGGCCTTGGCTTCGGGGTTTTGGAAAACCAATAATTCCATGCCCATTTCTTTGGCCATGCGCTCGCGCAATTCATACATAGCGCGAAACTTCCAAGTGGTATCCACATGCAATAGCGGAAAAGGCGGCGGAGCAGGGTAGAAGGCTTTTTTCGCCAGATGCAGCATGCAAGCGGAATCTTTGCCTACTGAATACAGCATAACTGGACGCTCAGCCGTAGCTACGACCTCACGCATGATGTGGATGGATTCGGCTTCTAGTCTTTGTAGGTGGGTCAGCATTTTTGATGCACTCAGATTGAAAGAAGTGGATGAAAAGACATTTTGGCTATTGTTTATCAAATTTCTATAAGAAAAAATAATATAGAAATGCGCATATTGCACTAGAATTTTTAAGACTATTTTTGGCTTTTAAAGCCGCCAAATCTGCCTGGGCAGCTCTCATTTTTTATGCGCTTAGGGGCTGGCTTTAAGAGGAAAACAAGACCAAACTGTTTAAACGCGCAGCAATAGTTACGCTTTGTCCCACACGCATGGCAATGGCGCTACTGCTTTGCAGCAAAACCGCATGGCCTGTCGGTAGCTGCAAAGTGCACAACTGCAAACTGCCGCGAAATTGCACTTGTGTGATCGTCGCTTGCAGCGGCGATGCGGCATCCAGTACCAACTCATCCGCACGCAATAGCAGCTGCAAAGCCGCACCTGGCGCATGGCCTGCACTTTGTTCAGGTGTTAAAGCCAGCTCCCCCAGAGGGGTTTGCAAAACACGGGGCGTTTGCAATTGCACGGGCAGCAGCACGGCATCGCCCACAAATTCGGCCACAAAGCGGGTAGCGGGTTGGTGATAGAGCTGGTAGGGGCTGTCCCATTGCTCCAAATGGCCGGCCTGCATCACGCCTATGCGGTCGGCAATGGCAAAAGCTTCATCCTGATCGTGGGTGACGACTAAAGCAGTGCAGCCTGCGGCTTTCAAAATGACGCGCACTTCTTGCGCTAATTTTTCACGCATGGCCGCGTCTAAGCTGGAGAAAGGCTCGTCCAGTAATAACACCGAAGGTTTGCGCGCCAAAGCCCTAGCCAAAGCCACGCGCTGCTGCTGCCCGCCAGAGAGCTCATGCGGCATACGCCCCGCTAAATCGGCCAAGCCCACCAGTTGCAGCACTTCGCCTATGCGCGCTTGCCGCGCAGGGCGGGGCAAATGCGCCAGGCCAAAACCGACATTGCGGGCAATGCTCATATGCGGAAACAGGGCGTAATCTTGAAACACCATCCCTACGCCACGCACTTCGGGCGGGGTCATCCCTTCAGGCGTGCTGATAGTCTGCCCACTACTGACAATTTGCCCTTGTGCAATAGCTTGCAAACCCGCAACGGCGCGCAGCAAACTGCTTTTACCGCAGCCCGATGGCCCTATCAAAGCGCCAATTTCACCAGTGGGTAAATGTAAACTGACACCATCCACGGCGCGGTGCGCATGGGATGCTTTGCCATATTCCACGGCGATATTTTCTAGCTGCAAACTCATAGCCAGCGATTCTAGATGAATACAATTCTCATTTCGGCTACAAACTGGTGTTCTCTTTAGTGCCTCGTTCTTCCTCACCTTCTTTTTTCTCTGTCAGCGCTTCGCTTTTGGCTGGCGTGATATTGCTGCTCATGGCTTGGCCTTTGGCAGCTTTGGGCTTGAGCCTGCTGGATATGCGTGCCAGCGCCCAGGCTTGGGAGCAATTGCGCGAAATGGCTACCACCGTATTGCCAGGTTACGCCCGCACCACGCTTTGGTTGTGCGTATTGGTGGCGGCCTGGGTTGCTGTGATTGGCAGCACGGCGGCAGTGCTGGTGGCTTTGTTTGAATTCAAAGGCAGGCGCTATTTGGAATATTTGCTGCTGCTGCCCCTGGCCATGCCCGCCTATGTTTGCGCCTACGCTTATACCGATTTTTTGCAGTATTCAGGCCCAGCGCAAAGCTGGCTGCGCACCACTTTTGATTTGCAAGGCCGCGTTCTACCTGAAGTGCGCAGTTTGGGTGGTGCCGTGGTACTGATGAGCTTTACGCTCTACCCCTATGTTTACCTGCTGGCGCGCACTGCGCTGCTGGAGCGTTCAGCCAGTCTTTTACAGGCCGCCCGTATGCTGGGCGCGGGCACTTGGCGGCGCGTGACGCAAATTGCCCTGCCTATGGCGCGGCCTGCCATCATGGCGGGGGTATCCTTGGCTTTGATGGAAACCTTGGCCGATTACGGCGTGGTCAGTTATTTTGGCATTCAATCTTTTACTGCTGGCATTTATAAAGCCTGGCTGGTGCTGGATTCGCCAGAGTTGGCCGCTTTGCTGTCTTTGGCTTTGCTGCTATTTGTGGCCGTGGTGCTGGGCATAGAGCGCCGTATGCGCCGCCGTATGCGTTTTGCCAGCCACAGCAACACCATTGGCCGCCATACCAGCCGCCAACAACTCCATGGCTGGCGCGCTGCGCTAGCCTTTGTGCTCTGCGCCATGCCTGTGATTTTGGGTTTTGTCTTGCCTGTGCTGATGATGCTGCGCCCACTATTGCATGGCTTGTTCACGGGCGATTACACCGGTGGCACAAGCGGCATGGGCAGCGATGAATGGGCAGAGCCTGGCTACAACTGGCAGCAGTTTTTGCATTGGGGCGCCAACAGTTTGAAGCTGGCGGCTATGGGCGCTGTGCTGGCCGTGGCGGTGGCGCTGCTGCTGGCGTTTTTGCAACGCACCAGCGATAAGCGCGTAGTCAAAAGCAGCGTGTATTGGGCCAGCATGGGTTACGCCGTACCGGGTGCGGTGCTGGTGGTGGGGTTGCTGCTGCCATGGATGCTGCTGGCAAAAATTCGCCCCGAATGGAATTTTGCCAGTGTGCTGACCACCACGGTGCTAGGCTTGCTGTGGGCTTATGTTGTGCGCTTTTGCGCCGCTGCGCTGCAAAGCCTGCAAAGCGGCTATAGTCGCCTGCCCGCCAGTGGCGACGAAGCCGTGCGCCTGCTAGGGCAAAGCCGCTGGCGTTTATTCAGCCGCATCCACTTTCCGCTGTTGCGTGGCTCGCTGTTTACCGCTTTGCTGCTGGTTTTTGTCGATGTCATGAAAGAGCTGCCCGCCACCATCGTGCTGCGACCTTTTAATTCCGACACCTTGGCCGTGATGGCCTGGCAATTGGCGCGCGATGAACGCTTGGGCGAGGCCGCCATTCCTTCGCTCGCACTGGTGGCTTTTGGTCTTTTGCCCGTGATTTTGCTCAGCCGCAGCATAGCCAAAGAACGCCCGACTTCTTAATACTTATGTCACTCAAACCCACCATCTTCAAGGCGCATTTGAATATCGCCGACATCGACCACAACCATTACCAAGACCACGCCATCACCATGGCGCGTCACCCCAGCGAAACCGATGAGCGCATGATGGTGCGACTGGCGGCCTACGCTTTGCAAGCGCACCAATTGCAAGACCTGTGCGGCGGCGACGGCAAGCTGGAATTTGGCAAAGGCCTGTCTGACCCTGACGAGCCCGATGTGCTCCTGACCGACTTTACCGACGCCAAACGCCTGTGGGTGGAAGTAGGCCAGCCCGACGACAAACCCATGGCCAAAGCCTGCAGCAAAGCCGATAGCGTGGTGGTTTATGCCTATGACCACGCCGCCGATGTGTGGTGGCAAGGCGTGCAGGGCAAAGTGGCGCGTTTAGCCAAATTGCAGGTTTGGCGCATTCCCTCGGATTTATCCCAAGCCTTGGCTGCGCTGGCCGAACGCAGCATGCAGCTGCAAGTGACGATACAAGAAGGCGCAATCACCATCTCATCGAATTTGGGCAGCGTCTATATCGAGCCGATTCGCTGGAAATAAGGTTTTGTAAGCAAACAAGTTTGTTTACGACACATCTTGCCGTTCATTTGAAAATAATGGGCGGCATGAAACTGCTCAACATCAAAAGCCTAGAAAGCACGCTGCCGCCACGCGATCAATTATTTACCAGCGGCACCACTTTGGTATTTAACTGCCTGCGCTGCAACCAAAGCTTTACCCTAGATACCCGCGTGCACCAAACCACCACCTACAAAATGGCCAAAGCCCTGGGGGTGGACTATTTAGCCTGCCCACATTGCGATGCCCGCGATAGCGCGCTGGAGCTGGCAGGGCAAATCTGCGATGGCTAAAATCGCGCCCTATGTTATTTTTGGGTTTTGAATCTTCCTGTGATGAGACTGGCGTAGCCTTGGTAGAGGTGGACGCAGGCACTGCCACGCCGCGCCTGCTGGGCGACGCCCTGCACAGCCAAATTGCCATGCACCGCGAATACGGCGGCGTGGTGCCCGAGCTGGCCAGCCGCGACCATATCCTGCGCCTGATCCCACTCACGCGCCAAGTGCTGGCGCAAACGGGCAAAACCTTGGGCGATATTGATGCGGTTTGCTACACCCGTGGCCCAGGTTTGGCGGGGGCACTGCTCACAGGCGCGGGCTTTGCTGCTTCGCTGGCCTATGGCCTAGGCAAACCGCTGGCACCCATCCACCATTTAGAAGGGCATTTGCTCTCGCCCTTTTTATCGGCTGATCCACCCGAGTTTCCCTTTATCGCCCTTTTGGTATCGGGCGGGCACACGCAATTGATGCGCGTGGATGGCGTGGGGCAATACCAATTGCTGGGCGAAACCATAGACGACGCGGCAGGCGAAGCCTTTGACAAATCCGCCAAATTGCTAGACCTTGGCTACCCAGGCGGCCCGGCTTTGGCGCAATTAGCCGAAAGCGGCCAGGCCGACGCTTTTGCCCTGCCGCGCCCGCTGCTGCACCAAAAAAACCTCGACTTTTCCTTCGCCGGCCTGAAAACTGCAGTGCTGACGCAGGTGAACAAACTCAAAGCCACGGGCGAGCTAGATGCCCGCCGCGCTGATGTAGCCGCCAGCACCCAAGCCGCCATAGTGGAAGTGCTGGTGAAAAAATCGCTGAACGCCTTGAAAGAGCAGGGCATCAAACGCCTGGTGATTGCTGGCGGCGTAGGGGCGAACACCGCGCTGCGCCAGCAACTGGGCGCAGCCTGCGAACGCCGCGGTAT
>CAZSPW010000055.1:0-8389 GCA_964608575.1 uncultured Burkholderiaceae bacterium
GCAGCTCGTCGGCCAGCGCCTTGCGGATCGTGTCTTGAATCAGGCGTTGCATGGGGCGTGCGCCCATGAGTGGATCAAAACCGTTTTTCGCCAAGTGTTTGCGCAGGGCATCGGTAAAAGTGGCTTCCACTTTTTTCGCTTCCAATTGCGTTTCGAGTTGCAGCAGGAATTTATCCACCACACGCAAGATGATGGCTTCATCGAGCGCGCGGAAGCTGACGATGGCATCTAAGCGGTTACGGAACTCGGGCGTAAACAGGCGTTTGATATCGCCCATTTCGTCGCCGCTTTCGCGCTTATTGGTAAAGCCGATAGTGGCTTTATTCATGGTTTCCGCGCCCGCATTAGTCGTCATGATGATGATGACATTGCGGAAATCCGCTTTGCGGCCGTTGTTATCGGTCAGCGTGCCGTTGTCCATGACTTGCAGCAGCACATTGAAGATATCAGGGTGGGCTTTTTCAATTTCATCGAGCAGCAAGACGCAATGGGGCTTTTTGCTAATCGCTTCGGTCAATAAGCCACCTTGGTCATAGCCGACATAGCCTGGGGGCGCACCGATCAGGCGGCTGACGGCGTGGCGTTCCATATACTCGCTCATATCAAAGCGCAACAAATCGATGCCCATGATGTTGGCCAGTTGCTTGGCTGCCTCCGTCTTGCCCACGCCTGTGGGGCCGCTGAACAAGAAAGCGCCAATCGGCTTATCGGCCTTGCCCAAGCCCGAACGCGCCATTTTCACGGCGGCGGCCAAGGTTTCCAGCGCCTTGTCTTGACCAAAGACTACATTTTTCAGATCGCGTTCCAAGTTTTTCAGCTTGCTGCGATCGTCATTGCTGACGGAAGCGGGCGGAATACGCGCGATTTTGGCGATGATGTCTTCAATTTCGTTGCGACTGATGATTTTTTTGCGTTTGCTCGCAGGCAGGATGCGTTGCGCTGCGCCTGCCTCATCGATCACATCGATGGCTTTGTCTGGCAAGTGGCGATCATTGATGAATTTGGCTGATAGCTCAGCCGCAGCATGCATGGCTGGATTGCTGAACTTAACGCCATGGTGCTCCTCAAAGCGCGATTTGAGCCCTTTGAGAATCTCTACCGTCTGCTCAACCGTTGGTTCAAGCACATCGACTTTTTGGAAGCGGCGCGACAGCGCAGCATCTTTTTCAAAAATGCCACGATATTCGGTAAAGGTCGTCGCACCCACGCATTTGAGTTGGCCTGAGGACAGGGCAGGTTTGAGCAAATTGCTGGCATCCAAGGTGCCGCCCGAAGCCGCACCCGCACCGATTAGGGTGTGGATTTCGTCAATAAACAAAACCGCTTGCGGCTTGTCTTTGAGGGCTTTGAGCACAGCTTTGAGGCGCGCTTCAAAGTCGCCACGGTATTTGGTGCCAGCCAGCAGGGCGCCCATATCGAGGGAATACACCGTAGCTTCGGCCAAAATTTCAGGCACTGTGCCTTGCGTGATGCGCCAAGCCAAGCCTTCAGCGATTGCAGTTTTGCCCACGCCAGCTTCGCCCACCAATAGCGGATTGTTCTTGCGCCGGCGGCAGAGGATTTGAATTACACGCTCGACTTCATAGTCCCGTCCGATCAGCGGGTCGATCTTGCCTTCTTTGGCGTTTTGATTGAGATTGACCGTGTATTGGTCTAGCGGCGAGGCTTTCTCATTGCGCTCTTCGCGCTCTTCGCCTTCGCCCGCATTGTTTTCACTAGCGGCGGGGTTTTCGCTCGGGGCTTGGCCTTCTGCTTTGCGGATGCCGTGGGCGATGAAATTGACGACATCTAAACGGGATACGCCTTGCTGGTGTAGGTAGTACACAGCGTGCGAATCTTTCTCGCCAAAAATAGCCACCAGCACATTGGCGCCGACCACTTCTTTTTTGCCATTGCCTGTGGATTGCACATGCATGATGGCGCGTTGGATCACGCGCTGAAAGCCCAATGTTGGTTGGGTATCGACATCATCGCTGCCCGCCACTGTGGGGGTGTTGTCGGTGATGAAAGTGTTTAAGGCTGTGCGCAAATCGGGGATATTGACTGCGCAGGCTTGTAGCACTTCGGTGGCGCTGGGGTTGTCTAACAATGCCAATAGCAAGTGTTCGACGGTCAAAAATTCGTGTCGCTCTTTGCGTGCTTCCACAAAGGCGGTATGCAGGGTGACTTCGAGTTCTTGCGCAATCATGGTGCTTCCTTTCGCCCGCCGTAGATTTGGACAGGTACAGCTTAACTATATAACCGTATTTAGGCGGTAAAAATGCTTTTGCAATCCCGCCCGCATAAAAACGACAATTCTTTACGCGAACAAGCTTTTTCGTGACAGAGCCAATGCCTATGCAATGCCAGTAGCGCGGCTATTTTTCAGGCCTGAGCTTATTCGGGCACAGGCTCACACACGCATTGCAATGGATGCCCGGCATGTTGCGCTGCAGCCAAAACTTGCTCGGCTTTGGTTTCGGCAATGTCGCGTGAGTACAGGCCGCAAATGCCGCGCCCTTGCTCGTGTATCGCCAGCATGATTTGCGTTGCCGCCTCGCGGGTTTTACCAAAAAACTCGACGATAACCTCCACCACAAACTCCATAGGGGTGTAATCGTCATTGAGCATCACGACCTGATAGCGTTTGGGCGGCTCGACCTTTTGTGTTTGTCGCTCCAATACCACCTGCTCGCCCTGGTCTGGTTCGGACGGGATTTGCGGCTGAATAGGTGGGGGTAGTGTTTTTTTTCTGGTGGCCATGGCATTGCGCTGCGCGGTTGCGAGGGCCGATTCTAGCGAAAACCCTAGTTTTTGCCTAATACCTGCGCAGCAGCCTTGCGCCTGTTGTGGTGTTCTTGCTGTGTAAAAATCGCTGCCATGCCTCATTCTTTTTATTGCATCCAACCATCTCCCCTAGGGGATTTACTCTTGGTCGCCCAAGGCGCGGCGCTGACTGATTTGCACATCATCAGCGGTCAATATGTACCTAGGCCGCATGCAGATTGGGTACAGGACGCGCAGCATCCAGTGCTGCAACAAACCATATCGGAGCTGGGGCAATACTTTGCACGGCAGCGCAGCGCCTTTAGCGTGCCGCTGGCGCCCCAAGGTACGGCTTTTCAGCAAGCCGCTTGGGCTGCCTTGTTGCAAATCCCTTTTGGCAGCACCATCAGCTATGGTCAGCAGGCGAAAAACATGGGCAAGCCTCAGGCTGTGCGTGCCGTGGGTGGCGCCAATGGTAAAAACCCGATTGCCATCATCATCCCCTGCCATCGTGTGTTGGGGGCCAATGGTGCGCTCACGGGTTATTCAGGTGGTATGGAACACAAGGTGTTTTTGCTGCGGCATGAGGGCGCTTTGCTTTGATGCGCTGATCGCCCCCGTGTGGTGCGGGGGCGGGGCGCTTGCAGCGCAGGCAAGGATCGCAGCCCCTGCCTCTTATTCTTTGATGGTTTTTATAGGGATGTAAAACTCCCCGCCTGCAGCGGCAAATTCCTGCGATTTTTCGTTCATGCCCGCAGCTAAGGCTTCGGCCTCGCTCACGCCCTTGGCAGCGGCAAAATCGCGCACCTCTTGCGTGATTTTCATCGAACAGAATTTGGGGCCGCACATGCTGCAGAAGTGTGCAGTTTTGCTGGAGTCTTTAGGTAGGGTTTCGTCGTGGAATTCGCGTGCGGTATCGGGATCGAGCCCTAAATTGAATTGATCCTCCCAGCGGAATTCAAAGCGCGCCTTGCTGATCGCGTCATCACGCGCGCGGGCTGTCGGGTGGCCTTTGGCGACATCGGCGGCGTGGGCAGCGATTTTGTAGGCAATGATGCCTTGCTTGACATCGTCGCGATCGGGCAAACCCAAATGCTCTTTGGGCGTGACATAGCACAGCATAGCGGTGCCCATCCAACCTATCATGGCTGCGCCCACGGCGCTGGCAATGTGGTCGTAGCCTGGGGCAATGTCTATCGTCAAAGGGCCGAGTGTATAAAAAGGCGCTTCGTGGCAGTGCTTCAACTGCTCGGCCATGTTTTCCTGGATCATGTGCATGGGCACATGGCCTGGGCCTTCGATCATGGTTTGCACATCGTGCTTCCAGGCGATTTGCGTGAGTTCGCCTAAGGTTTGCAGTTCGGCAAATTGCGCTTCGTCGTTGGCGTCTGCTGCGCAGCCTGGGCGCAGGCCGTCGCCCAAGCTGAAGGACACATCGTAGGCCTTCATGATCTCGCAAATCTCTTCGAAATGCGTGTAGAGGAAGCTCTCTTGATGGTGGGCGATACACCATTTGGCCATGATGGAGCCGCCACGGCTGACGATGCCCGTGACGCGATCAGCCGTGAGGTGGATATAGGGCAGGCGCACGCCGGCGTGGATGGTGAAGTAATCCACGCCTTGTTCAGCTTGTTCGATGAGCGTGTCGCGGAAGATTTCCCAAGTCAGGTCTTCGGCTATGCCGCCGACTTTTTCCAGGGCTTGGTAAATCGGCACCGTGCCGATCGGCACGGGCGAGTTGCGCAAAATCCAATCGCGCGTGGTGTGGATGTTTTTGCCTGTGGACAAATCCATCACATTGTCTGCGCCCCAGCGGATCGACCACACCAGTTTTTCCACTTCTTCCTCGATGCTGGAAGTCACGGCGGAGTTACCGATATTGGCGTTGATCTTGACGCGGAAATTGCGCCCGATGATCATGGGCTCGACTTCGGGGTGGTTGATATTGGCGGGGATGATGGCGCGGCCGCGCGCCACCTCATCGCGCACAAATTCTGGCGTAATGACAGCGGGCAGCTGCGTGCCCAAGCCATTGCCACGGCGGCGCTGCTCGCGTTTGTCTTGCGCCAAATGCTCGCGCGTCCACTCTAGGCGGCCGTTTTCGCGCAGGGCGATGTATTCCATCTCCGGGGTGATGATGCCTTTGCGCGCATAGTGCATTTGCGTGACATTCTGCCCTGCTTTGGCGCGACGCGGCTGGCGCTGCAAGCCGGCGGCTTCGGCACGCAGTTGGGCGATGCGCGCGGCCTCGGTGTCTTCGTTTTTGCCGCCGTCATCCAGCAGGGCGGCGCTGCGGCCTGTGTATAGCTCGGTGTCGCCGCGCTCGGCTATCCATTTTTCGCGCAGCGCGGGCAGGCCTTGGCGCACATTGATGTTTACCTTGGGGTCGGTGTAAGGGCCTGAAGTGTCGTACACGCTGGCAGTTTTGCCATTGCTGAGCAAAATATCGCGCACCGGCACCAAAATATCTGCGCGCGAGCCTTGCATATAGGCTTTGTGCGAGCCAGGGAAAGGCGTGCGTGTGATTTGGTTGATTTCGTCCAAACTGCGCTTGGCAGGGGGGATTTTGCTGGTGGCTGAAGCAGATTCAAAAACGGCGCTCATGGCTGTCCTTCTTAAGAGGTTTTTTGGCCATTTACCGCGTAAAAACTGCCTGGGCAGCTACTTTTTTAATAGTAAATTAAGTAGTGCTGTGCAACTCTTCTTCCGCTGGTGTGAGCCAGATCAAGTTCTGTGGGTTCGGCAGTTTGCACTGCCATCTCAGCGCCAGCGTTGTATGGCGCGCCCCAGAGTCGTGGCCTGCATCCTACCCGAAAAAATCCCCCTTGAACTTTTGGTTTAATTTTCAGGGAACTGGCCATCCACATAAAACCAGCGTGATTCCTCTTGCGGCAATGCGCGCACGGTTTGCCGCACAAAGCGACTGATTTCATGCAGGCGCTGGGCGCGGCCATTGCTGTCGCGGTAACGCGCCACAAATTCCACCACGCCCGCATCGCCTTGCGCGGCCGCAGCCTTCACTTCTAGCCCCAGCCATTTCACGGCATCCAGCTCTAAATCACCAGGCGCAGTGCTGGGGTGCCAAGTGGCCAATAAATAATCCAGCAGACCCAAGACATAGGCGCTGTAACGCGAACGCATCAAGGCTTCGGGCGTGGGGGCTGCTTGGCCGCCATGCCAAGGCTGGCAGCAATTGGCGTAAGGCAAATCAGAGCCGCAGGGGCAAAGGTGGGGTGCTTTTTTCATAGAGGCGGCGATTATCGGGCGCGGCGATAAGGCTCGTAGGCAGGCAAAAAATCGGCTTCGGCGCGCGCAGCGGCGATCCACGCGCCTATGGCGGGGTGGGCCATGATGCGATCGCGGTAGGCCGCTGCTTCTGCCTGAAGCGGTAGGCCATAAGTTTGCAGGCGCAGCACAGCCGGTGCGAAATAAGCGTCCGCCGCCGAAAATGCGCCTAATAAATAGCCACCTGCGTGTTGCGCAGCGAGGCCAAAAATTTGATTCAGGCGTGCCACATCGGCACGCACGGCGGCATTTTCGGCATAAATTTTGTGCCCTGCCGTGCGCAAATCAGCCTCGATATTCATACCGCAATGGGTGCGCAGATCGCCAAAACCACTGTGCATTTCAGCACACAGGCTGCGGCCCAAGGCGCGTAAAGCGCGGTCTTGCGGCCACAGGGCTTTTTCGGGGAATTTTTCTGCCAAGTATTCACTGATGGCTAGGCTGTCCCAAATGGCTAAGCTGCCATCGCGTAGCAGTGGGACTTTTGCTGGCGGCAAGGCTGCGATGCCGTGCTGCTGCAAAGCTTGGGATAAAGCTGGAGGCAATTGCGCGTCTAGGCGGATACATACTTCTTCAAAAGCAATATCAAAAGCACGGAGCAAAACCCAAGGCCGCATAGACCAAGGCGAATAATTGCGGTTGCCGATGAATAGCTGTAGAGCTTGCATACCTTTCCTTTCAAAAACCATAGCTGCCCAGGCAGATTTTGCGCGTTAAATTGCAGAAATTGCTTTGATTTACAAGCTGAAAGATAAGGGCAAACGGCCTGGTGCGGCTGGGTTTTCTCAGTGTAGCCCTACAATCGCCTGCCATATTTTTGGCGTGCCCAAGGCGCGCCTTGCTGCGCTACCGTCGCGCTTTTTTTGGGGTCACTTATGTCTGCATCATTAATTCCTGCCACCATCCTCACAGGTTTTTTAGGCTCGGGCAAAACCACGCTGTTAAAGCGTGTGCTGAGCGAAAACCACGGCATGAAAATCGCAGTGATTGAAAACGAATTTGGTGAAGAAAACATCGATAACGAAATTTTGATTGCTGAAACCAAAGAGCAAATCGTACAGCTCTCCAACGGCTGCGTCTGCTGCACCATTCGTGAAGATTTACGCTCTGCCCTACTGGATTTGGCAGCCAAACGCAAAAGCGGCGAACTGCAATTTGACCGCGTGGTGATAGAAACCACGGGCGTGGCCGACCCCACCCCTGTGGCGCAAACCTTTTTTATGGATGACGATGTGGCCGCGGCCTATATGCTCGACTCCGTCATTACCCTGGTGGATGCGGTGCATGCGCATCAACAATTAGACGATCGCCAAGAGGCGCGCAAGCAAGTGGGCTTTGCTGACCAAATCTTCATCAGCAAGGCCGATTTGGTGGATGCGCCCAAGCTGCGCAGCGTGCAAGAGCGCCTGTACGCCATGAATCCACGGGCGGCACAAACCGTAGTGCATTTTGGTCAAGTGCCCATTGCTCAGGTTTTAGATTTAAAAGGCTTTAACCTCAACGCCATCTTGGATGTGGAGCCTGAATTTTTAAAGCAGGACGGCCACGATCACAGCCATTGCGACCATGATCACGGTAAATGCGAGCACGACCATGAGCACGGGCATGAACATCATCACCATCATGGGCACAGCCATGATCACCACGACCATAGCCGTTGTGATCACGACCATGGCGAGTGCCAGCATGAGCATCATGACCACGCGCACCACCACGCGCATGACGATGATGTCAAAAGCTTTGTCTATCGCAGCACTAGGCAAATTGATCCCGCCAAACTGGAAGAATTTTTGGGCGCCATCATCCAAGTTTATGGTCCTAAGCTGCTGCGTTACAAAGGCGTGTTGGATATGAAAGGCACCGAGAAAAAGGTGATTTTCCAAGGCGTGCACGAATTGATGGGCACCGATTTAGGGCCAGCCTGGCAAAAAAACGAGAAGCGCGAAAGCAAAATGGTGTTTATTGGCATCGACCTGCCGCAAGAGATTCTGGCGCAAGGCTTGGACAGGTGCACGGTTTAGGGTAGTATGCGCCGCTGCATTTGCACAGAATGCGCCGCATGATTCTGCTTGATGCGGCGTTTGCTCTCAAACAGGAAGGAGAACCGTGGCATGGCCAGCGTGAAAAAAACCGCGTTAAAACCCGCAAGTAAAACAGCCACAGCGAAAAAAGTGGCGGCTAAAACGGCGGTCAAAGCGGCGGTCAAAGCAGCGGCAAAGCCCGCGCTGAAAACCGCTAAAACTCCAGCTTCTGCCACCAAAGCGGCTAAAACCTCCTTGCCTGCTAAGAAGGTGGCGACTAAAGCGCCTGCGAAGAAGGCCCCAGCCAAAGCTCCGGCGAAGAAAACTGTAGCCAAAGC
>CAZSPW010000055.1:8489-13080 GCA_964608575.1 uncultured Burkholderiaceae bacterium
CGCCTGCGAAGAAGGCCCCAGCCAAAGCTCCGGCGAAGAAAACTGTAGCCAAAGCTCCGGCGAAGAAAACTGTAGCCAAAGCACCGGCGAAGAAAGCCCTTGTTAAAGCGCCCGCTAAGACGGTAGTCAAAAAAGCAGTTGCCAAAGCACCAGCTAAAGCACCAGCCAAGGCGGCACTTAAACCCGCTGCGAAATCCAGTGTGAAAGCTGCGCCGAAGAAAACCGTAGTCGTCGCGAAAAAAAGCACGACAAGCACTGCCAAAAAACGCCCAGAAACGGCCAAGACTCCAGCTAAGGCACTTGCGCCCACTACTGCAAAGCCTGTAGCCAAAGGCGCTAGTCTGCCGGCTAGCAAAGTTGCGGCCAAGAAAACTGCGTCTGCACCTGCTGCGCCTGCTACTGCGGCTGCAAAGGCCGTTACACTAGCGCCCCCTAAAGTGGCGGCTGCGCCAGCGGCGAAACGCAGTAAAGGCAAATCGGCCGCTAGTTCTAAATTTATTGTGCCTAGCAGCACATTTGAAAACCCTCCCAAAATTGAGATGACGACAAGAAGTAGTACGGTGGCTCCAATTCCTAGCCCGATTAAAAAGAATCCTAAGTTGGCAAATAACTGGAAAACAAAGGCTCCAAACGAATTGAGCGATGAAGAAATCATCGCTATGCCCGATAGCGAATACATGAACGATGTGCAGTTGGCATTTTTCCGCCTGCGTTTAGTGGCTTTGAAAAACAATATCTTGGCCAATGCAGATGAAACCACCATCAATTTGAAAGAAGACAGCTCTATCGTCCCCGATCCTGCTGATCGAGCCACGATTGAGGAAGAGCATGCGCTGGAGTTGCGCACGCGAGATCGTGAGCGCAAGTTGCTGAAAAAAATCGAGCAATCTATCGCGCGTATCGACAATGAGGACTATGGCTATTGCGATGAAACAGGCGAGCCTATCGGCGTGCCGCGTTTATTGGCTCGGCCTACAGCCTCGCTGTCCTTAGAGGCACAGACGCGGCGCGAGTTGAAACAGAAAATGTTTGGTGACTAATGGGGCGGTACAGCCTAGCTGCCGTATGGGTGCACACCAATCGACTAGGCATACCCCTTAGCCTTATTGCGTAACAGATTTTTCTCTAGGAGGGCGAGTCCATGGCAGGAGCAGACTTCACCGGTAAAGGGGGCGGAGGCTTTCTCGCGCGGGTGGCCAAACTGGTGAAAACTGGTGCTGATAAAGCCACCAATTGGGGTGACTTGGATCAGCGCGTAGCCAATAGCACCTTGGGGAGTGATCAGCAGGATGTAGCTTATTCCAAGCAGGCACTCAAAGACATGATGGAGCGCAAGCGCCATAACGACTTTGTGCGCAAGCGTGAATTTGAAATGTTGCGGAAATTGCGCCGCCGCGCACGCGGCTTAGATGGCGATACCAGTTTGCGCCCTTCTTTCTTTGTCAGCAGCATGAACTACACGCGCCCTGCGAATGAGCGCGAGCAAACCCTGAAAAAAATCAACGCCATTGAAGAGCAAATGTCAGAGCAGTGGTGGCAAGGCAAACACGGTGGTGCCGCATCCCCTGCAGCGCAGCCTCCCGCGCAAACCAAGGCCGCTGGTGTTGATAGCGATTCCCCTGCCTACGCAAAAACTACGCCTGTGGGTTTGTCTTTCTCCACCACGGAGCGTTCAGTCTTGCAAGGCGATGATGCTGATGAAGGCCGCCGCCCGCGTGAGCTACAGGGCAAAACCCATAGCTCGCCACTGGAAATTCGCTCCAGCGAAGATGCCGTTTCTTTGAATATCGCTACAGGCGCTGCTCCTATGGCTGCCGATTTGGCCGTGCCATCAGCATCTGCTCAGAGTGGGACAACACCCGTAGCCGCGGCTGCGGCCAGCAGTTTGAGCCATTCTGATTTTTCGCCTTCACGCGAATTCTCCATGGAGATTGCCGAAGTTGTGCACGATCCCGAAATGGAGGAAGCGGCGATTTTGTTTGCCAATAATGAGGACGAGGCTGCCGAGGCGGCACTTTTGGCCTGCATCAGTGAGGCTGGGCCGCGCCAAACGCACGAGCCTTCTTGGTTGACTTTGTTCGATTTTTACCGTGCGGTCGGCAACCAAGCTAAATTTGAAGAGTTGTCGTTGAATTTTGTCACGCGCTTTAATCGTTCTGCGCCGCAGTGGTTCTCCATGCCCGATTTATTGGGTTTGAATGACAAGCAGCGTAGCGCTGCGGCGGCGGAAAAACCCTATGACTGGCGTTGCCCTGGGGTGCTTAGCGTACAAAGCTTGACTACCATGCAAGTGGTCTTGTCCAAACTGCCTCAACCTTGGCGGCTGGACTGGTCTGGCCTGAAAAAAATTGAAGATGCGGCTGTGCCAGCCCTCTACAAAATCGCCAGCTCTTGGGTGGCGCAGCCTGTGGAACTGCACTTCAGTGGTGTGGCGCATTTGCAGACAATTTTGGCGGCAGGTACACAAGGTGTTAGCAAAGACAGCCCACAAGAGCGTTGGCAGCTGCGCCTATTGATGACGCGGCTGATGCAGCTAGATGATGATTTTGAGAGCCTGGCGCTAGATTTCTGTATCGCTTTTGAAGTTTCGCCCCCAGCCTGGGAGCGTACGCAAAACCAATTCAAATCTTTAGACGCCGCAGATATCGAAAGCGATCTGCACATTGGCCATACCGTGTTTGACTCTATGCTGATGGACGACCCGGCTGTTGCTGCCTCGGTGCATGCGCCGATTGTGATGGCGGGGGTCGAGTTATCAGGGCAAATCCACGGCGATGCCGCTGCCCTGCTTGAGGCTCTGAATGAGCGTCGTCAGGGGCAGAGCGTGCTGGTGCTCGATTGCAGCCGCTTGATGCGCATCGACTTTACTGCCGCAGGCAATCTGCTCAACTGGGTGATCGAGCAAAAAAGCCAAGGAGTGACGGTGCAATTTAGCCAAGTGCACCGTTTGGTGGCGGCTTTATTTGATGCCTTAGGTTTGAGTGAACAAGCGCGCGTTGTCTTGCGTGCCAATTAATGATTTTTATTCAAGGTTTTTATGCTTTTACAAGCGCAGCAAGCACAATTGATTTTGCTCGACTGGCAAAGCCAGCAAATGGGGGCATTGGCGGATAAGGCTGGCTTGCTCCAGCGTGCGCGCGCCCTGCAGCAATTGGCGGCTATTTTTGCCGTGCCTTCTTGTTCTGCGCAACTGCCTGAGGCCTTCGCTGGCGCTTGGCTGCCTGAGTTGGTGCGCCAAGCCGATACACATATCACGCGCAGCCCTTATAGCGCCGCGTGCGAAGTGGCGCATTCAGTGCTGCCTTTGATTGAGGCAGCGGCCAAACCTGCGCCCAAAGGGAATGCCCGTAGCCTGCCCAAGCATCTGCAAAAAGCCCAGGCCGAACCACGCAATGACTTGGTTTTGGCTGGTTGCTACACGCATACTGCGGTGCTGCAAACTGCGCTAGAGCTGCTCGATAACGAGGACTACAGCCTCATCATCGTGCTTGACTGTTGCGCCAGCCCACGCCAGCGCGACCATGATGCCGCGCTCGATCGTTTGGCGGCGCAAGGCGCTGAACTGGTGTCGTTGGAAATGCTGGCGCTGGAATGGTTGGCCGATACCGATAGCCGCCACGCCGAGGCCGTGCATGGCTTGCTGGCCGCCCTGCCTTCGTAAATTTGCGGGATAGGACGCGGCAAAAAACCGCTGCCGCGCCCATCGGGGATAATCTGGCCCCATACCACTTTTTGAAAAATGGGCAGCGCCTTTGTGTGCTGCTCTTTTTCTTTGTGATTTTTGTTTTTGATTGTGTTTTTTCTAGGTAGCTGTGTATGAGTCAATATGTTTTCAGCATGAACCGTGTGAGCAAGACGGTTCCGCCCAAACGCCAGATTTTGAAAGATATTTCCCTGTCCTTCTTCCCGGGTGCCAAGATTGGGGTTTTGGGTTTGAACGGCTCGGGTAAATCTACCTTGCTAAAAATCATGGCTGGTGTGGATAAAGAGATTGAGGGCGAAGCCATTCCTATGGCGGGCATCAAAATCGGTTACCTGCCGCAAGAGCCGCAGCTCGACCCCACGCACACCGTGCGCGAATCGGTCGAAAGCGGCATGGGCGAAGTCAAAGCTGCGCAAGCGCGCTTGGAAGAGGTGTACGCCGCTTACGCCGAACCCGATGCCGATTTTGATGCGCTGGCTGCCGAGCAAGGTGAGCTCGAAGCCATCATTGCTGCTGCGGGGGCCGATTCCGGCAGCGAGCATTTGCTAGAAATTGCCGCCGATGCCCTGCGCCTGCCCGACTGGGATGCCGTCATAGGCAATTTGTCTGGTGGTGAAAAGCGCCGCGTCGCGCTCTGCCGCTTGCTGCTGTCTAAGCCCGATATGCTGCTGCTCGATGAGCCTACCAACCACTTGGACGCTGAATCCGTCGATTGGCTGGAGCAGTTTTTGAGCCGCTTCTCAGGCACCGTGGTGGCCATTACCCACGATCGCTACTTCCTAGATAACGCCGCCGAATGGATTTTGGAGCTGGACCGTGGCCACGGCATTCCGTGGAAAGGCAACTATTCGACCTGGTTGGATCAAAAAACCAGCCGTTTAGAGCAAG
>CAZSPW010000056.1:0-12525 GCA_964608575.1 uncultured Burkholderiaceae bacterium
GCAAGGGCAGCGCCCAGGCCCTGCGCGCGCTCAGCGCCCAAGTGTGGGTGACTGAGATTGACCCCATCTGCGCCCTGCAAGCGGCCATGGAAGGCTATCGCGTGGTGACCATGGAAGAAGCCGCGCCACTGGCGGATATTTTCGTTACCGCCACGGGCAATAAAGATGTGATCACTTATGAGCACATGAAGAAGATGAAAGATCAGGCCATTGTTTGCAATATTGGCCACTTTGATAACGAGATCGATGTCGTCGGGCTGGAGAAAAATTGCCAGTGGGAAGAAATCAAGCCGCAAGTCGATCATGTCATCTTCAAAGGCGGCAAACGCATCATCTTGCTGGCTAAAGGCCGTTTGGTGAATTTAGGTTGTGGCACTGGCCACCCCAGCTATGTCATGAGCAGCAGCTTTGCCAATCAAACCATCGCCCAGATCGAGCTGTTTACCCGCAGCAAAGATTACGAAGTGGGGCAAGTTTATGTGTTGCCCAAACATTTGGATGAAAAAGTGGCGCGCCTGCAATTGGCCAAACTCAACGCCAATTTGAGCAAACTGAGCAAAGCGCAAGCGGCTTATATTGGTGTGAGCCAAGACGGCCCTTACAAGCCTGACACTTATCGCTACTAAAGCCATCTCAACCATTAAACTATCTAAAACCATAGCTGCTCAGGCAGCTATGGCGGCTTTTAAGCCTATAAACAATCTGAAAAATTAGAGGGAATACATGAGCGCATTAGCAAAGCAAATTGCCTTAGTCACAGGTGCCACGCGCGGTATCGGCGCCGCTATCGCAGCGGAATTGAAAGCCCAGGGTGCCACCGTGATCGGCACGGCCACCAGCCAAGCTGGTGCTGACAGCATCACAGCCGCAGGGGTGCAGGGCGTGGTGCTGAATGTGACCGATGGCGTAGCCGTGGATGCGCTGATCGATAGCATCGTCAAAGAGCATGGCGGCCTGCACATTTTGGTGAATAACGCTGGCATTACGCGCGATACGCTGGCTATGCGCATGAAGGACGAACAGTGGGATGAAGTGGCCGACACCAATTTGAAAGCAGTGTTCCGCGTCTCGCGCGCTGCCATCAAGCCCATGATGAAGCAGCGCCAAGGGCGCATCATCAATATCACCAGCGTGGTTGGTGCTGCAGGTAACCCAGGCCAGGCCAATTACGCCGCCGCCAAAGCGGGCGTGGCGGGCATGACGCGGGCGCTGGCGCAGGAGCTAGGCAGCCGTGGCATCACCGTCAACTGCATCGCCCCTGGTTTTATTGCCACCGATATGACGGCGGAATTGCCCGAAGCGCAAAAAGCTGCACTACTGGCCAAAATTCCCGTAGGGCGTTTGGGTCAAGCGGCTGAAATCGCGCATGCGGTGGGCTTTTTAGCTAGTCCGCAGGCGGCTTACATCACGGGCCACGAATTGCATGTCAATGGCGGCATGTATATGAGCTAAATAGGCTAAACAGTTGCTAATAGTCGAGGCTGGCCTGATGGATAACGCACTGCTCATCGAACAAATTCTGGCTTTGCAAAATCGTTTGCAAGCTTTGGAAGACCGCGAGGCCATTGCCCAGTTAATTGCCAGCTATGGCCCTGCGGTCGATAGCAATCGCCTGCAAGACGCGGCCGCTTTGTGGGCAGAGGACGGGCAGTACGCCGTGGCTGGGTTTGGGGCACACGCGGGGCGTGCTGCTTTGGTCGATTTATTGGCCGCGCCGCATCATCAGCAATTGCTGCGTGATGGTTGTGCGCATATTTTGTCCGCGCCCTATATTCAGCTGCATGGGCAGCGCGCTGTAGCGCTCAATTATTCCGTGGTTTTGCGCCATCAAGGCGATGCCTATACGCCCGAGCGCGTGGCGGCCAACCGCTGGGAGTTGGAGCAAGTCGATGGCCATTGGCGCGTGCTGTCGCGCCGCAATGCTTTGCTCGACGGCAGCGCTGCTGCGCAGGAGTTATTCCATTTGGCTGCGCATGCTTAGTTCGTTTGGTGTAGAAGTACGAACTTTTTTACAAAAAAACGCTAAATCATGCGAGCTGCCACCAGCTCTTGTGCTACGCTCTGCAGTCCTATAACCAACACGGAAAAAATATCGTGAATAACAAAAAAGGCCAACTTTTGCAAGATCCATTTCTGAACCAACTGCGCCTAGAGCATGTGCCTGTATCGGTTTATCTGGTCAACGGTATCAAACTGCAAGGCCAAATAGAATCCTTTGACCAATATGTCGTCTTGCTACGCAATACGGTGACACAAATGGTTTACAAACACGCCATTTCCACCATCGTGCCAGGTCGCCCTGTGCAATTTCAAACACCAGCGGCTGAGGCAGACGAAGCACAATAAGCCTGCGCTTATTCTTCCCTTACCCCAAAGCCCCACTAGCCGCTTGAGTGCACTCAGGCCGCTTGGGGCTTTTCTTTTGCTTTGCTTATTTTGACTACTACCGCTTACGCCACCCGATCAGCGCAGCCCAAAGTGCTCTTGGTTGGGGTTGATTTTGGCCTACCTTCCTTTGATGCCGAGCTGGCTGAATTGGCACTGTTAGCGCAAACAGCAGGTTATACGCCCGTGGCACATTTGACCTGTAAACGCCGTGCGCCTGATCCGCGTTTGTTTGTTGGCAGTGGCAAGGCCGATGAGATCAAAGAGCTTGCCACCATGCACGGTGCCACTGAAATTTTGTTTGATCAAAGCCTATCGCCCGCGCAGCAGCGCAATTTAGAGCGCCATTGCGAAATGCCAGTGAATGACCGCACGCTCTTGATTTTGGAAATTTTTGCCCAACGCGCGCGCAGCCACGAAGGTAAGTTACAGGTGGAATTGGCACGCTTGCAATATTTAGCTACCCGTTTGGTGCGCCGCTGGAGCCACTTAGAGCGCCAATCTGGCGGCATTGGTATGCGCGGCGGCCCAGGCGAAAAGCAAATCGAGCTGGACAAACGCATGATTGGCGAAGCCATCAAGCGCACCAAAGCGCAGCTGGCCACGGTGATGAAACAACGCCAAACCCAGCGCCGTGGACGGCAAAAATCGGGCGCGTTTACTGTGTCTTTGGTCGGCTACACCAATGCGGGCAAATCCACTTTATTCAATGCCTTGGTCAAAGCCCGCGCTTACGCCGCCGATCAATTATTTGCCACACTCGATACCACCACGCGCAGCTTGTTTTTACAAGAACTGGGCGCCAGTGTCAGCTTGTCTGACACCGTGGGCTTTATTCGCGACTTACCGCACGGTTTGGTCAACGCTTTTGCTGCTACGCTGCAAGAGGCGGCCGAAGCCGATGTGCTACTGCATGTGGTCGATTGTGCTAACCCCGCCTATCACGAGCAAATTGACAATGTATTGGCTGTGTTGCAAGAAATCGGCGCAGCGCATATCCCGCAGGTTTTGGTGTTCAATAAATTGGATGCCCTGCCACCTGAGCGCCGCCCGCTGGCGCTGCAAGATCAGTACGAGTTGACTTGGCCTGATGGCCGCAGCGTCCTGAGTCCGCGCGTGTTTTTATCAGCGGCGCAAGGTGAAAATCTGGATGCCTTGCGCGCTTTGATCGCGCAGCTGGCGCAAAAGCCAGCCGAGGGCGGCTTTGTGCCTGATGCCGATGATCCGCGCTTTGCTTAAATGGCTTCTTTGCTATATTTAAGTGAGCTTCTCAGGCAGGATTTGCGGCGTAAAAGCCTGATTTGATACTGAAAAACCTTATTCCCATGCTACTAGCTTAGGCTAGTTTAGACTTCGGCCTTAGTTTTGAAACCATTTCTGCATATGACTACCTCTTTCTCCTTGGCGCTGCGGCGCGGTTTGGCGCGCTGGCTGCAGCCTATGCAAAACAGCGGCAATAACAATAATCAGCAGCCCCCTGATCTGGATGAGTTGTGGCGCGATTTCAATCAAAAACTCGGCCAGTTGTTTGGTGGCAAAAAAGGCCAAGCGCAGCAGCCTCAGCGCCCGCCAGAGGATGGCGGCAACGGCGGCAATAACGGTAATGGCCAGCCGCAAATTATTGTTATCCCTGTTGTGCCTATCGTTTTGGGAGCCGCCTTGCTGCTGTGGTTGGCTAGCGGCACTTTTATTGTGCAAGAGGGACAGCAAGCGGTAGTCACGCGCCTAGGCAAGCTGCACCACACAGTCGGGCCAGGCGTGGGCTGGCGCTTCCCTTGGCCGATGGAGCGAGCAGAAATTGTGGATGTGACCCAGTTGCGCTCCATCGAAATCGGTAGCAATAACACGATCGGATCGACGGGTTTGCGTGATTCGTCTATGTTGACGCGCGATGAAAACATCGTCGATGTGCGCCTGACGGTGCAGTACAACTTGAAAAACCCCGCATCCTTTCTGTTCAACAATGTCAATGCCGAAAGCGCCGTAGCTAAAGCCGCAGAGTCTGCGGTGCGCGAAGTGGTGGGCAAGGTAGAGATGGATACCGTTCTGAATAAAGACCGCGAGGCTATTCAGCGCGATGTCATGCGCTCTACCCAGGCACAGCTTGACCGCTATCAAGCCGGGGTGCTGGTGCGCAATGTCAATATCCAGAATGTGCAGCCGCCTGCTGCTGTGCAAGCGGCATTTGACGATGCGCTCAAAGCTGGACAAGACCGCGATCGCCTGAAAAACCAAGGCCAAGCCTATGCCAATCGTGTCGTGGCGGAAGCTAAGGGGCAGGCTGCGCGCATGGGCGAAGAGGCCGAAGGTTATAAAGCGCGCATCATTGGGCAGGCTCAGGGCGATGCCCAGCGTTTTGACCAAATCGTGGCGCAATACCAAAAAGCGCCGCAAGTCACACGCGATCGCCTCTACACCGATGCCATGCAGGAGCTCTATGGCAAAACCACCAAAGTTTTGGTTGATAGCAAAGGCAGCAACATCATCAATTTGCCACTGGACAAATGGCAGGCAGCAAAAGCTGCCGAAGGCACTGCAGCCGCCGCAGGCAGTACTGCTGCCGCACCCGCTGCTGGCCAGGCCGCAGCGACACAAGCGGCAGCTGCACAAACTCCAGCTACCGCCAGCCCTAATGACGCTGGCCCTCGTGGTCGCGAAGACCTGCGCAGCCGCGTACGCTAACAACACGCAAGCTGACTCTAGGAGTAAAAAATATGAATCGTTTAGGTTTTTGGTTAGTCAGCCTGGCTATTGCGCTGTATGTGCTGGCCTCGTGTGTGTTCGTGGTTGATCAGCGCCAGGTTGGCGTCTTGTACTCCTTCGGACAAATTAAAACGGTTAAAACCGAGCCTGGCCTGTATGCCAAATTGCCCAAGCCCTTTGAAAATGTGGTGTATTTGGACAAGCGCATCCTCACCCTCGATGGGGATGATCGCGGCTCCATTCAAACCGCAGAAAAGAAAAATGTGGTGGTCGATTGGCTGGTGAAATGGCGCATCGTTGATGCGCGCCAATTTATTCGCAATAGCGGCACCAATACTGCCAATGTTGAGCAGCGTTTGAGCTCTATCGTGCAAGATGCACTCAATACCGAAATCACTAAACGCAGCGTGCGTGCGGTACTGGCTGACGAACGCGAGGCCGTTATGCGCGGCGTGCAACGCCGCCTCACGGATGACGCTAAAGCCTTTGGGATTGAGATAGTCGATATGCGCATCAAGCGCGTAGATTTTCCTGCCAGCGTAGTTGATTCGGTTTATCAGCGTATGCAATCCGAACGCCAGCAAGTGGCCAGCGAATTGCGAGCCACGGGTGAGGCCGAAGGCGAGCAATTGCGTGCCAATGCCGAGCGCCAGCGTGACGAAATCTTGGCCACTGCGTTTAGCAGCGCCGAGAAAATCAAAGGTGATGCCGATAGCCAAGCCAATGCTATTTATGCCGCAGCTTTTGGCAAAGACCCCAGCTTTGCCAATTTCTATCGCAATTTACAGGCCTATAAAGCCAGCTTCAACAGCCGCAGCGATGTGGTGGTAACCGATGGCAGCAGTGAATTTTTCCGTGTCCTGCGCAGTGGCGGTAAAGGCAATTAAGCATATCCGCCCCTAGTTTTAGAGAACCCATCATGGCCACGCTCAAGTCGCCAAGCAATATCCCGCATGAACTGCAAGAGAAAAAGCGCTGGTTGAAAGTGCGCAGCCGGCGTTGGCTCTTGCTACTGGCCACTGGTGGGCTGATGCTGGCTTGGTTGCTGGCGCTGCTCAGTTATTCGCCATGGGATGCCGCGTTTTCCACTGCGGGCGATGGTGCGCCGCTACGCAACTGGCTCGGCTTTTACGGCGCTAGCTTGGCCGATTTGAGTTATTACTTTTTTGGCTTTAGCGTCTGGCTTTTATTTCTCGCTTGTGTGCGCCTGTGGCTGGCTGCACTCTGGGAGCTGACGCATGGCCGTTTGCGTGCCTTGCCTGAAAAAAATACGCCATCTGCTGCTGCCGCAGCAGCATCACGGTGGTGGCCTGTGGCGCGCTTTCATCTGGGCTTGTGGCTGATGGTGGGCGGCGCGTGTGCATTGGAATGGTCACGCCTGCATCGTTTAGACCCTGACTTACCTGGCACCTCTGGTGGTGTCATGGGCTTGCTTTTGGGTGCAACGGGCGAGCAATACCTTGGCTTTAACGGCGCTGCCTTAGCTGGGGTGGCCTGTGTGGTTTTGGGTTTTGCTTGGGCCTTTCGTTTCTCTTGGTTGGGCTTTGCTGAAACCCTAGGGCAATGGGTGTATGCACGAGTACAAGCATGGCGCAATCGGCGCGAAGAGCGCCGCGATTTGGCTGCAGGGGCACAAGCGGCGCACGAACGCGAGGCGCAATTGCAGGCGCAAGCCCAAGCGGCGCAGGCGCAACAGCCGCCAGCCCCTGGAGCTACTGCTGTTGCGCTAGCGCCAAGCAGCGCAGCAGCGCCCCATAGCGTCAAAGCGCAGCCGCCTGTTTTATCTGATATCTACCAAGAGGCGGCAGCACCAATAGCTACGCCCGCATCCGTGGCGGCGCCCATGCATACAGGCAGATTCGATAGCCGCCAAGAGCCTAGCGGTGAGATCGCTTGGCCAGCGCCTATTGCCCCAGGCAGTGCCGCTGCCGCATTTGCAGCCCCTAGTGTGCCTGTGCATACGCCAGCGCCTAGCCTGCAACCATCGGCGCGGGTGTTGCAAGAAAAACAAAACCCATTATTTAGTGATTTGGCTAGCCATCTGCCGCCTGTGCATTTGCTCGATCCCGCGCCCCTGAGTCAAGAAACAGTTGCGCCCGAAACTTTGAGCATGACTAGCCGCCTGATAGAGAAGAAGCTCAAAGATTTTGGCGTCAGCGTCACCGTGACCGCGGCCTACCCAGGGCCTGTGATTACCCGCTACGAGATCGAGCCGGCCACTGGGGTTAAAGGCTCGCAAATCGTCAATTTGGCTAAAGATTTGGCGCGTTCGCTCTCGCTGGTCTCTATCCGAGTGATTGAAACCATACCAGGCAAAAACTGCATGGCCTTGGAGCTACCCAACCCCAAGCGGCAAACCATCAAGCTGTCTGAAGTCATCGGCTCAGCGGTATATGACGGCTCTAAATCCTTACTGACACTGGCGCTGGGCAAAGACATTGTGGGCCAGCCCGTGGTCGCAGATTTAGCCAAAATGCCGCATTTGCTGGTGGCGGGCACGACGGGTTCAGGTAAATCCGTGGGCATTAACGCCATGATTTTGAGCCTGTTATACAAGGCCGAGCCTAGCCAAGTGCGCCTGATGCTGATTGACCCCAAGATGCTGGAGATGAGTGTCTATGAAGGCATCCCGCATTTGCTTTGCCCTGTTGTGACCGATATGCGGCAAGCCGGCAATGGCCTCAATTGGTGCGTGGGCGAGATGGAAAAACGCTATCGCCTGATGAGCAAAATGGGCGTGCGCAATCTGGCCGGTTACAACCAAAAAATCCACGAAGCTACGGCGCGCGGTGAGCTATTGCCCAATCCTTTTAGCCTAACGCCCGACGCGCCCGAGCCGCTCGAAGCCCTGCCGCATATCGTCATCGTCATCGACGAATTGGCCGATTTGATGATGGTGGTGGGCAAAAAGATTGAAGAGCTGATTGCCCGTTTGGCGCAAAAAGCCCGCGCCGCTGGTATCCACCTGATTTTGGCCACGCAGCGCCCCAGCGTGGATGTGATTACGGGTTTGATCAAGGCCAATGTGCCTTCGCGCATTGCGTTTCAGGTCAGCAGCAAAATCGACTCGCGCACTATCCTTGACCAAATGGGGGCTGAGGCTTTGCTGGGCATGGGCGATATGCTCTATCTGCCTGTGGGCGCAGGCTTTCCAGCGCGGGTGCATGGCGCTTTTGTTAGCGATGAGGAAGTGCATCGCGTGGTCGATCAGCTCAAAAGCATGGGCGCAGCGCAATATATCGAGGGCATTCTCGAAGGCGGTACCGTCGATGGTGATGATGGCGATGGCGCGCCTGGTGGCGACGCTGGCAATGGCGAAAACGACCCCATGTATGACCAAGCCGTGGCGCTGGTGTTGAAGCAAGGCAAGGCTACGACCTCCTTGATTCAGCGCCATCTGCGCATAGGCTATGGCCGCGCCGCCCGCATTTTGGAAGAAATGGAAAACGCCGGCCTAGTCAGCAAAATGGACCATCGCAACCAGCGCGAATTGCTGGTGCCCAAATCAGCGGGCGGCGCTGAGGATGATCCGTTTTAAAGTTTTTTAGGTATGAAATCGGCACTTTAGGCCGCTAAATCTGCCTGAGCAGCTATCAAAATTAAGAGGTAAACCTATGCGTTCTTGGATATCTTCGACCTTGATGCTGGCTCTGCTGGGCATAGGCAGCGTAGCTTGCGCCGCAGAAGATGGGCTGGCGGCACTGGGCAAGTTTTTAACGCAAACGCAAAGCGGCAGCGCCGTGTTTACGCAAACCGTGGCTGCGCCCAAATCGGTCAATGGTGCTAGCGCGGACAGTGCCCAAGGGCGTTACAAAGTCAGCACGGGGCAGTTTGCTTTTGCGCGCCCTAATCGCTTTCGCTTTGATTATCAAAAGCCTTATGCGCAAACCATCGTGGCCGATGGCCATACGCTGTGGTTTTATGACCATGATTTAGAACAAGTCACCGCCTCGCCCCAAGCGCAGGCTTTGCAAAACACGCCAGCGGCGCTCTTGACCAATGCTCGCAGCCTGGCCGATTTAGAAAAATCCTTCACTGTTAAAAATCTCAGCGCCGCGCAAGTGCCGCCTTTATCTGCTGCCTCTGGCCTGTTATGGGTGGAAGCCAAGCCTAAAAGCGCAGGCAGCACCGTGGTCAGCGTCAAAATCGGTTTGGCGCAAAACGCCGCTGGGGTGCAGCTGAAAATGCTGGATGTGCAAGACAGCCTAGGCCAGCGCAGCATCATGGAGTTTGGCCAGATGCAGCAGCCTGTATCCGCTGCGCGTTTTCAATTCAAGCCGCCTGCAGGCGTGGCCGTGTTGCAGCAATAGATTTCGCAGATAAAGCCGCACATGAAGCCCCTGCACACCCCTTTATCTGAACGCCTGCGCCCGCAAAATTTAGGGCAAATCATAGGCCAACAGCATATTCTGGGCACGGGTATGCCGCTGCGCGTGGCGTTTGAATCAGGGCAGCCGCACAGCTGCATTCTTTGGGGGCCGCCAGGTGTGGGCAAAACCACCATTGCCCGCCTCATGGCCAGTGCGTTTGATGCGCAATTCATTGCCATCAGCGCGGTGCTGGGCGGGGTTAAAGACATTCGCGCGGCAGTGGATCAGGCTGAGGCGGCAGCACAGGGCTTGCACGCGCAGAAAACCTTGGTTTTTGTGGATGAAGTGCATCGCTTCAATAAAGCCCAGCAAGATGCGTTTTTGCCCCATGTAGAAAGCGGTCTGTTCACCTTTATTGGTGCCACTACAGAAAACCCCTCGTTTGAAGTTAATTCCGCCTTGTTATCGCGCGCAGCGGTTTATGTTTTGCAGGCTTTGAACGAAGCTGAATTAGGCCAGATTTTCGATAAGATTTTGGTGCTTTATTCGGCAGATTGCGCCGCAGATACTGCCCTGGCAGCTTCTGAAAGCATAGCGTTTGATGAAGCGTCCAAGCAGCGCCTGATTGCTTATGCCGATGGCGATGCCCGCAAACTCATCAACACGGCAGAAACCGTGCTAACTACGGCGCAGGCTAGTGGCGTGGCACACATCAGCGATGCCTGGCTGCTGCAAACCCTGGGGCAGCAGTTGCGCCGCTTTGATAAGGGGGGCGATGCTTTTTATGACAGCATCAGCGCCTTGCACAAATCCGTGCGTGGCTCGCACCCTGATGCCGCGCTGTATTGGCTGATGCGCATGATCGACGGCGGTGTGGATCCGCGCTACCTGGCCCGCCGCATCGTGCGCATGGCTTGGGAGGATATTGGTTTGGCTGATCCGCGCGCCATGCAAATCGCCAATGATGCCGCGCAAACCTACGAACGCCTAGGCAGCCCCGAAGGGGAATTGGCCTTGGCGCAAGCTGTGCTGTATTTGGCCGCTGCACCCAAAAGCAATGCAGGCTATATGGCCTATAAACAAGCCAAGGCCTTTGTCGCGGGCGAACAAAGCCGCCCCATTCCCATCCACCTGCGCAATGCCCCCACCAAATTGATGCAGGAATTGGGTCACGGCCACGCGTACCGCTATGCGCACGATGAACCCAATGCCTATGCCGCAGGCGAGACTTATCTGCCCGATGGCATGGCCGAACCAGCCTGGTACCAACCTGTGCCGCGTGGCTTAGAAATCAAAATTGCCGAGAAATTGGCGCAATTGCGCGCCTGGGATGCCGCGCACGCAGCGCCTAGAAAAGACTGACCCGGGAGTCATTTGCCGCACTTATTTGATGTGCATCAAGTCAGTGCAACTGGGGCATCCTGACATTTTGATACATATCAACTTTTGCAAACTCTAGCCTGCGACACTCACCCGCACGGCGTTTAGATGAGTGGGCTATCTCGCTGGCCTTGACTTGTCTTTTGGGCAGCTTTGCCTGTTTTTTCTACAACTGCCCAGCCTTCACGTTGGATGTTCAGCCTTAGCGCAGTGCCTTGCGGCTTGGCTGTGATCGACTCTACTGACCTCTTGATATAGAAAGAAAGCTGCGATGCGCACCGATATGTTTCAACAAGTTTTAGAAGAGCTCAAAAGCTCCTCTGCCGATGTCGAGGCCTCTGCCTTGATTTCCACCGATGGCCTGATGATTGCCTCGGCTCTGCCGGCAGGGATGGATGAGGACCGCGTGGGTGCGATGTCCGCCGCCCTTTTGTCTTTGGGTGACCGCGCGGCACGCGAATTGGCGCGCGGCACGCTCGAGCGCGTACTGCTCCAGGGCGAGCGCGGCTATGTGATCATGAGTTCATCTGGCACGGAGGCAGTTTTGACCGTATTGGCCAAACAAAACGCCAAGCTGGGCTTGCTGTTCTTAGACATCAAACGCGCAGCTGAATCTTTGTCTAAATTGATCTAAAGGAGTGGCCTTATGACACTTCCCGCCATGCAGGCTGCAGCCGATGCCACTAGGCAAGCGCAGCAAACTTTTCACGATGGCAGCAGCCGCCAGGCCAGCGTGAGCGAACGCGAAAACCCTTACCCTGAGGGGCGTTTGATCATTTCGCGCACCGATTTAAACGGCATCCTCACGCATGTGAATGAAGCTTTTGTGGAAATTTCGGGCTATACCGAAGCCGAATTGATAGGCCAGCCGCACCATATTTTGCGCCACCCTGATATGCCCAAAGCGGCTTACCAAGACTTGTGGGCCACGCTGCAAGCTGGCAAAAAATGGCATGGCTATGTGAAGAATCTGTGCAAAGACGGCTCGCACTACTGGGTGTATGCCACGGCGGTGCCTAATGTGCGTGGCGGCCAAGTGGTGGGCTATACATCGGTGCGGCGCAAACCCTCACGCAAAGCGATTGCCCAGGCCGAAGCGCAATACCGCGATCTGCGCGCAGCTGAAGGAGCATAAAACATGACTTTGAATTTTTTGATCGCGCCCGACTTCGCGCCCGAGCGCTTTGCGGGCTGGCATATGCTCAACACGGTGCTGCAAAAGAAGACGGATTTGCATCTGCATTTGCTCACCCCTGCCACTGCGGCCGAACAATCCCAGTTGATTGCTGATGGCAATGTGGATTTGGTGTATGCCAACCCCTTTGATGCGGCAGAAATGGTGCGCAATGCGGGTTTTGTGGCGATTGCTCGCCCTGTTGGCAAACCCGATGAAATGGTGATTGCTACAGGCGCAGAATCCGCTGCGAATTCGGTGGAAGACCTGCAGCCTGGCTGCAAGATCGCCCTGACCGACAACAAAGATGTCAAGCTCATAGGCCTGCGCCTGCTCGAGCCTGCTGACTTGACCGAGGCTGATGTGCAATGGCAGCTGGTGGACACCTATCAGGCCGCCGCCCGCATGGCGATCAAAGGTGAGGTCGATGCCAGCTTCTTCTTGGCCGATGCCTATCACTCGCTCTCGCGCCTGTCTAAAACCCAGCTAAAACCTTTGATTGAAAGCCGCTTGGCCGATATCACCCATGTGCTGCTGCTGCACCCGCGCGTCGCCGATCAGGCGGCCAAACTG
>CAZSPW010000057.1:0-12156 GCA_964608575.1 uncultured Burkholderiaceae bacterium
TCAGGAGGGGCGCTTGAATCATGGAAACCACCATACTGGCCAGCAAAGGGTTGAGCTGCTGGGGTGAGAGTAAATCCTGTTTTTCTGCCAAATTGAGCAAAACGAAACCGAACTCTCCCGCCTGAGCCAAATACAAACCGGTGCGCAGCGCCACGCCAGCTTTGTCACCTAATAAGCGCAAGATCACAAATACCACGCCCAATTTGAGCAATAAACTCAAGCCCAGCAATACCAAAATGAATTCGGGGCGCTCCAGCACCAAACGCCAGTCCAGCATCATGCCTATGGTGATGAAGAACAGACCCAAGAGCACATCGTAGAAGGGGCGGATATCGGTTTCTACCTGATGGCGATAAGGCGTTTCCGCGATCAACATACCCGCGATAAATGCGCCTAGCGCCATGCTCAGCCCCGCCATTTGCGTCAGCCACGCTAGCCCCAAGGTGGTCAGCAAAATGTTCAGCACAAACAGCTCATCGCTTTTGCGTCTGGCGACCAAGGTCAGCCACCAGCGCATGATGCGCTGCCCGCCGGTGAGCAATAGGGCGATGATGGCGGCGGCTTTCAGACCGGCTAAAGCCAGCTCTTTGGCCATGGCTTCGGGCGGGCTGCCCAGGGCGGGGATAACCACCAGCAGCGGCACTACAGCCAAATCTTGAAACAGCAGCACGCCCAGTGAGCGTTTGCCTTGCTCGGTCGCCAGCTCGCCCCGGTCTTGCAGCATTTTGATGATGATGGCGGTGCTACTCATGGCCAATGCACCGCCTAAAACCAAGGCGCTTTGCCAATTGAGCTTGAATGAAGCGGGCAACCACTGCATCAATGCCAAAGCCAATCCACTGACGGCCAGCATGGTGAAAATGGTTTGCGCTCCGCCCAATACAAACACATGACGGCGCATGCTGCGCAGTTTGGGTAGATTGAATTCCAGCCCAATGACGAACATCAAAAACACCACGCCAAACTCGGCCAGGTGGTGAATGATGTTGCTGGTGCTATGGCTGGCAAGCGATAAGGCGTTGGGCCCCAAGACTACGCCGGCTGTGAGGTAGGCCAGCACGGGCGGCAATTTCAGGCTGCGACAAACCACCACGCCTAAAACGGCGGTGAGGAGGTAGATCAGCGTCAGGCCTAAAGTGGTCATGCCATTATCAATATCATCATCAAAAAGGTGAGCTGCCCAGGCAGATTTGACGGCCTAAAATGTCAAAAACACCTTGAAAATTAGTTGTTGTCGTAGTCTTCTGCGTCGGGATTGGTTTGCTCTAGCTCATAACTGGCAGCGAGCATCGCCAAACGCGCGACGACGCCATACATATAAAAGCGATTGGGGCTGCTGGTGCCGGGTTTTTCGCCTAGTTGTGGCAAGCTGTGTTTTTCAAACGCCAGCGGCACAAAGCGCGAACCTGGGGCGTTGAGGTTTTCGTCCACGCCGCGCTCGGCATGGACGCGGTAAAAACCGCCCACCACATAGCGATCCATCATGTACACCACGGGTTCGGCGACAGCCTCATGGATGCGCTCGTTGGTCAAAATCCCTTCTTGGATGATGACTTGCTGCACTTGCTGCCCGTCTTTAATAACGCTCATTTTGTTGCGTGTACGGCGATTGAGCGCGGCTACATCTTTGGCATCGCGCACCGTCATGATGCCCATGCCATAGGTGCCGTTATCGGCTTTGACGACTAAAAAGGGTTTTTCGTTGATGCCGTATTCACGGTATTTTTTGCGCACTTTGGCAAATAGCTCTGAAACGCTGTCTTGCAGGCATTCCAGCCCTGAGCCTTCAGCAAAATTGACTTGGCCACAGCTCTCATACATAGGATTGATCAACCAAGGGTCTATGCCTAGCATCTTGCCAAATCGTTTAGCGATTTCCTCATATTCTTTGAAGTGCAGCGATTTTTTGCGCATATGCCAGCCCGCGTGCAGCGGCGGCAGCAGAAATTGCTCGTGCAACTCTTCCAAAATGCCAGGCACGCCTGCGGATAAATCGTTGTTCAGCAAAATAGTGCAGGGGTTGAAGTCTTTGAGCACCAAGCGCCGGCCTTCGCGCACCGCAGGCTCTAGCGTGACTTGCTGGCCATCGGGCAAATCGATGGTGGTGGTTTCTTTGATCTCGGGGTTGATGGAGCCCACGCGCACATTCAGACCCGCGGTTTTGAAAATCCGCACCAGTTGCGCCACATTGCTTAAATAAAAGGAATTGCGCGTGTGGTTTTCAGGTATCAGCATCAGTCCTTTGGCTTCGGGGCAGACTTTTTCCACGGCTGCCATGGCCGCTTGCACCGCCAGGGGCAGCATTTCTTCGGTTAGATTGTTCCAACCTGCTGGGAATAAATTGGTATCTACGGGTGCGAGTTTGAAGCCCGCATTGCGCACATCCACCGAGGTGTAGAAAGGCGGGGTGTGCTCCATCCATTCCAGGCGAAACCAGCGTTCAATAGCCGGCATGGCATCCAAGATGCGCTGCTCCAATTCGTTGATCGGGCCAGTTAAAGCGGTAGCGAGGTGTGGAACCATGATGGGGTGCGCCAAAATAAGGAAGCGTCGATTGTATGATTCTGCACTGGTTTCATTGGTCTGATTGGTGTTTTAAACAAGGATTTGCTGATGTTGTGGATGAAGGCCTTACACATTGTTCTGGTCGCAAGCTGGTTTGCGGGCTTGTTTTATCTGCCGCGCATCTTTGTGAATCTGGCCATGGTGCCGACCGATTCGCAGGCCGAACGCGAGCGCCTGTTGCTGATGGCGGATAAATTACTGCGCTTTATGACTATCTTGGCGCCCTTGGCGGTGACTTTAGGTTTTATCTTGTGGCAGCGCTATGGCATAGGCAAAGGCATGGGCTGGATGCACGCCAAATTATTCGTGGTGCTGCTGATTGCCTGTTATCACTGGTATTGCGCGGTCTTGCTGAAAAAAATCAAGGCTGGAGCCATGCACAGCCACACTTGGTATCGCTGGTTTAACGAAATTCCTGTGGTGCTGCTTTTGGTCGCTACGCTGTTGGTAACGGTCAAGCCTTTTTAATCTCCCCTCGCCTTTGCCTTGCTATGCAGCCGCATCCTCAGCATCGTAGCGCCGCTGCGCCCTTGGCTTTGGGCTACGCATTGCTGATCGCTTACGCTTCCTTGTACCCCTTTTCAGCTTGGCGCGTCACGGCCGATCCGTGGTGGTTGTTTCTCGTCAGTTGGCCGCGGTATTGGCTGCGTTTTGATGTTCTCAGCAATTGGCTGGGCTACATTCCCTTGGGTTTTTTATGTGCGGCTGCAACGCTATCTAGCGCGCGTGCTAAACGCCACACCAAGGCGTGGCTGTTTTTTGTGCTGCTGCTGTGTGCTAGCTTTTCGTTAGCGATGGAGATCACACAAAACTATCTGCCCTGGCGCGTGCCTTCGCTGGCTGATTTGCTGCTCAACAGTATGGGGGCAGCTACGGGTGTGCTTATGGCCTATTACACACAGCGCTGGGGCGGATTTGCCCTGTGGCAGGCTTGGCGCGAACGCAGTATGGAGCCGCACACGCGTGCGATTTTTGTGCATGTGTTTCTCTGGCCCTTTGCGCTCTTATTCCCCACCAGCCTGCCCTTTGGTTTGGGGCAGTTTTATGAACGCTTAGAGGCGGCCTTGGTTGGCTGGTTGCAGGGCACACCGTTTTTGCGTTTTATTCCTTTTCGTGCGCTGGATTTTGAGCCGATGTTGCCCGTGATGCAAAGCACCAGCGTGGCATTGGGTTTATTGTTGCCGCTTTGGAGCTTGGATTTATTGCTGCGCGGCAAGTGGGCGCGTTTGGCTGGCCATGTGCTGGTGTTGCTCAGTGGGGTTTTGATTGTGGGCTTGTCCTACGCCCTCAGTTATGACCCTTGGAATGCGTGGATTTGGCTATCGCAACCGGTGTTACTAGGGATAGCGGCAGCGGCCACGATCAGCACGATGACTTTGGCTGCGCCCAGAGTATGGCTGGCGCTAGGGATTTTGCTGGCTGTGGCCTTGCAGGGCATTTTGCTGAACCACGCCAGCGCCGATAGCTATGCCAATATCAATATGCAGTATTGGGAGCAGGGCAGTTTCGTGCGTTTTTATGGCTTAGGGCAGTGGCTGGGCTGGCTCTGGCCGTATTTGCTGGCTTGCTTTGTGCTGGTGTTTTTATGGGCGCTGGCGCAGCAGCAATGGCGGCATTGGCGGCAGTTGCAGGCCAATGTCGAGGTTTAAAGTTTAAACACGGGCTTGCTTTTAAGAGGCTAACTGGGTCATATGCCCAGCTTGCAAATCGGCAATTTGCCACTGCACGGGTTGTTCGTGATAACGCACATCCCAGACCTCATGGATGGGGCGCATTTGCTCATCGGCAGCGTGCAGTTGGCTGCCTGTGAATTCCAAACGGGCACGCACGCGGCCATCTTCACAAGTTTGCGCTTCCAGTACGCGGGCAGCTAAATGCTGCACTTCGCCTATGCGTTGCCCCCAATCGGGTAGGGCTTGTGCCTGCATAGCACCTTCTACTTGTTGCCAAATAGTGGGCACTAACAAATCGCGCAAGGCACCAGCATCACCTTGCTCCCAAGCAGTGTGTAGGCGCATAAAGGCTTCTTTAGATCGCTCTAAGAGCAAGGCCAGATCAAAATGTGCGGGCACGCGGTCGGGCAATTGGTCGGGGCGGAAAGACAGAGTGCTGACGGGAGTTTGTTCCCAGCCCTTGTGGTTGCTGGCTGTGCGGGGGGTGGTTTCGGCGCCATGATCCCAAGGGCGGGCAGCTGCATCATTGCCCACTTTGTCGCTTTTATAGTGTTGCGCCACGGGGATACGGCTGGCTTCGGGTTCTGGTGGCAGCGCGCCAGTGGCCTGTGCAGCTGGCGTAGCGGCCTTGTTTTGCGCGGCCATTTTTTGCGCCAGCTTTTGCCCGATGATGATCAGGCCGATGAGCAAAATTCCTAAAACAACGCTTAGCATCATCATGTCAGGCTCTCCTATGATTGTTGTCAGCATTTAATCCCAAGGTGCAAAGCAACTATGCCTGCGCTCATATTGTGTACATCCACATGGCCAAAACCTTGCTCGTGCATCAGGGCTTTCAATTCGGCCTGGCTGGGGTGCATACGGATGGATTCAGCCAAGTACTGATAGCTGGCGGCATCTTTGGCCACCACTTGCCCAATTTTTGGCAGCAGTTTGAACGAATACCAGTCATACGCTTTCGCCAGCGGCGGGGCGACTTTGGAAAACTCCAGTACACACAGCTTGCCGCCTGGGCGCAAAACACGCAACATTTCGCGCAAGGCTTGATCTTTATGCGTCATATTGCGTAGGCCAAAGGCGACACAGACCACATCGAAGTAGTTGTCGGCAAAGGGCAGTTTTTCTGCGTCGCAAACCAAAGGCGGTGCCATCACGCCTTCGTCGATCATGCGATCGCGCCCTACGCGCAACATGGCTTCGTTGATATCGGTGTGGATGACTTGGCCACTATGACCGACTTTGCGTGCGAATAGGCGAGTTAAATCGCCTGTACCAGCGGCAATGTCGAGTACGCGATCGCCTTCGCTCGCGCCTGATACCGCGACTGTGTAGCGCTTCCAGAGGCGGTGCATACCTGCTGAAAGCAGATCATTCATGACATCGTAATTTTGTGCGACCGAATCAAAAACGCCGCGCACGCGGGCGGCTTTGTCGCTTTCATCAACGCTTTGGTATCCAAAATGGGTTTGGCTCATGGCACGCAATCAGCAAAAACTAAGTGCTCTGATTGTGGCATGAGCGTAAAGGCGCACAGAGCCTAATGGGACTATTTGGCCTATCAATGACGGAAAGAGCCATCGCCGCCCAGCACGGCTTGATCCAAAAAGCCTGTGGTGTCATTTTTGCCAGCAACATAACGCAGCGACAGGCTACCCAAATAGCTGGGGTTGTTGTACAAATATTGCGTCAATTTGGCTGGTGTGGTGGCTTTGCTATTGCGCACGGCATTAACTAAAACGCGTGCATTTAAAAAGGCCTCGAAGGAGCCATAGCTCGCGCGATAAATCCCTTTGCTTTGGGCCAGTGCCTGGTAATCGCGTTGTGCTTGCCGGCGTCCGCCCCAAGGGCTAGGCACGATGGTGACGAACATCGAGCCGCCTGGGTAGCCTGCAGCTTTCTCAGCGTACTGCGGCAGTGCCAAACCATCTAAGTGCATCATGGTCGGGGTGTAGGCGGCTGCTGTTTTGCGGCGCGAATTCCAATAACCCACCAAAGCGTTGGCGGTTGGGACATCGTCACTGAGGAGTAAAACAGCGGTTACACCAGCGTTCTGTAAGCGCTGTGTTAATGGTGCCCAAGGGGTTTTCGGATCTATGGTTTCCTTGGCCGCTACTTCCAATCCTTCGGGTAACTTTAAGCTCGTCAGGACCGCATCTAGGTCTTTGCCATTGGCGTCGTTTTGCACCAAAACGCCTAATTTTTTAATGCGCATGGTCGAGAGTGCGCGCAAAGCGTTGCGCAGAGCGTCTGCGTTCGATGGGCGCACGGGCAATACCGTGCCCATCCAGGCTTTATCCCGCAAGGCCATATCCCCAGTCATAGGGCCAAGCAAAGGGATATTCAGGCTTTTTGCAACTTTGGCTTGCAGCAAGCACGCGGCTTCGCCCACGCAAGACACCAGGGCGATCGAGCCTGCTGCCTCTTGTGCCAGCTTCGCTTCGCTCACGCCACGACTGTCGAGCACTTGCAACTCCATTCTGGGGCCGCCTGTTTGCGTATCGTTGTATTCATCGATCACGGCCTGGGTCATGATTTGCACTTCGTCGCCCAGGCCGTTTTGTCCTTCTTCATCGGCCGAGGCTACTAGGGTGACTTTGATATCTGTCCCCGCTTGTGCCGCAACTGGCATGGGCGTTGCGCAAGCTACAGCTAGTGCGATGACAGATCCAAAGTGGGAAAAAGCGATAGCAATTTTTTGCATGGCAGGGCCTTTCAATAGCAGCACATTTTCATGTGTTGTCCATCTTGGGGCGGCTAGTTCGCCCTAAAGTGGTAAAAATTGCGGTAAATCCTAGCGCAATTTCTCCAAAAAACCGCGTTAATTTTTCCGTCTTTGCGTCAAGGATAGGCATATCAAGACAAATGCCACAGTCCACAAGGGTAATTGCCCATACTTTCCAGCCCAAATAGCAAAAAAAGTCAGGCCATCGTTGCCGCGCACTTGCACGCGCAGCACGCCTGTGGTGGCGCGTGGCAGTTCGGCCACGACACGGGCGTGGCGATCTATTAAAGCGGTCACGCCTGTGTTGGTTGCGCGCAGGGTGGGGCGGTCAAGTTCCAGGCTGCGCATACGGGCGATATGGCGGTGTTGGTCTAGTACCGTGCCTGTACCAAACCAAGCCAAATTGCTGATATTTACCAGCACCGTGGGGGCAGTTTGTGCTTGGGTAAAACGCGCCGCCAGCTCTTCGCCAAATAAATCTTCATAGCAAATATTCGGGGCAAAACGCTCGCCGCCCCAGGCAAATGAAGGCTGCACCAAAGCGCCGCGTGAAAAATCGCCCAAGGGAATGTTGAGCAAATCAGTAAACCAGCGAAACAGTGGCGGGATAAATTCGCCAAAAGGCACTAGGTGCTGCTTGAAGTAAGCGTAATGGGTCGCGCTATGACTTGGTTTCAGCCCCACTACGCTATTGGTGTAGCCTTCCTCCTCATTGCCTAAAGGCAGCCCTATCAAAGCTGCGCGTCCGCTTTGTGCAAAGTGCTGTTGTAGGCTGAGCCAATAGCCCGTGGGTAAATCCAGTGGTAGGGCGGGGATGGCAGTTTCTGGGGTGATGACCAAATCAGCCTGGCTTTGCAGCAAGGCTTGTTTATACCAAGCCAGCGCCTGCGGCACGCCCGTATCAAAATTGAATTTTTCCCCTTGGCTGATATTGCCTTGCAATAAATCCACCGTCATAGCGGCATGGCTGGGGCTGCTGCTAGCCGGTGGTAGTAGCCGGGGTAATGCACCTACAGTCAGCACCAATGCAGCAAAAAAACCTAAGGGTAGGGCTAGGCGGCGTAAGCCTTGCTGATTCAAAGGCGCGGCACTCTGCCAAGCTGCCAGCAATAAATTGGCGCTGAGCGTTGCCAACAGCGTAGCGGCCAAGCTGATGCCATAGACCCCGCCGTAAGGCGCGATAAAAGCCAGTGGCCCATCGATTTGCGCGTAGCCGCTGGCACCCCAAGGAAAACCTGTAAACCAGCTATTGCGTGCCAATTCAGCCATCAACCAAAATGATGTGAAAACTATAGCTGCCCAGGCAGATTCGACGCGGAATTTGCTCGAAAAACGCTTAAAAAATGCAGCCGCAGCGCCAAAATACAGCGCCAAAAAGCCAGCCAATGCCGCCAATGCCGCCAGCGCCAGCGGCGCAGCCAAGCCGCCGTACACATGCAAGGAGGTGTAAATCCACCCCACAGCGCCCATTAACCAAGCGCAGGCAAAGACCCAAGCTAAAACAAAAGCTGTGCGCGCGCGGCTGCAAGTTTGTAGTAAGGCATACAGGCCTGCCGTAGCGCCAATTTGCAGCCACCAAAGCACAGCACCAGCGGGCAATATGGGCGGCAACGCCCATGCTGCGGGCCAAGCTAAGGCCAAAGCCTGGGCCGCGCCCAAAAGTAAGGCGGCCGCATAGCGCCATAAGGGGATGGTGGGCTTGTGCAATGCTTGCAACATATCGTTTAAGTTTTGTTGGGAATGGGCACAGCCTGCATTGTCATTCATAGTCGCCTGTGAAACAGCCGCTTATGCACAGCATCCACAGCTTGCTTGCTAAAAAGGCAAAACAAATAGCTAAGTATTTGATGTCTGGTGCAAACAGGAGATACCCCAAGTTGCTGTGGATAAAAATGTGGGCAAAGCTTGAACACTAGCTGCTAAACCGCGCCAATCGTGGCTTGTTGCATTTTGCTTAGTAAATGAGCAGGGATTAATTTCTATAAAAATCAATCACTTAGGGTAAAAACAAAGTGCGACACTAAGGCGCTTACGGCAAGGCTTTTGCGGGCTAAAAGAGCAGGTTTCACACTCTATGCACAGGCCAGCGCATGAAAAAGCCCGCTAGTTATAGCGGGCTTGGGCGTGGGCGGACGAGGTGGCGTGATTTATTCGCGCGGCTTAGCCAATTGCGCCAAACGCTCAGGGTCGATGATGTGGATCACCTTTTGCTTGACGGTGATGAGGCCGTCTTCGACAAATTTACTGAAAGTGCGGCTCACGGTTTCCAGCTTTAAGCCTAAATAGCTGCCGATTTCCTCGCGTGTCATGCGCAACACCATATCGGTGGGCGAAAAGCCCCTGGCCTGCAGGCGTTGGCCCAAATTCACCAAAAAGGCGGCCAAGCGTTCTTCGGCGCGCATGGTGCCCAGCAGCAGCATGATGTTTTGATCGCGCACAATTTCGCGGCTCATGATGCGGTGCAAATGGGTTTGCAAGGCTTTGACCTCACGCGATAAGTCTTCAATTTTGCTAAAAGGCATGACGCAAACTTCGGCATCTTCCAGCGCAATCGCATCGCAGGAATAGCGGTCCGAGGCCATGCCGTCTAACCCCATGATCTCGCCTGCCATTTGAAAGCCTGTGACATGGTCGCGCCCTTCTTCTGAGCTGACGGCGGTTTTGAACACGCCCGTGCGTACCGCGTACAGCGCACTGAAGTGATCGCCAGCGCGGTATAAAGCCTGGCCGCGCGGCACCCGTTTGCGTGCAAAGACCAGTTCGTCGAGTTTGCGCATCTCTTCCTGGTTTAAGCCCATGGGCATACACAGTTCGCGCAAATTGCAATTAGAGCAAGCGACCTTGATCTGCTTGGTATTCAGAGGCGCGGTGCCAGTGTGATTGGGACACTCGTCTGGGCGGTCTACCCTGAGAGAAATGCCTGTGGTTTTTTCATTCATGTCGGCCATTTTAGAAGGAATCAGCGCAGCATGGGTTTGCGTTGATTTAGGTCAACGGTGGATGTGGCCGCTTGCGGCACAGTGCTGGCTTATGTCTAACGCTGCTGTGTCCATTGCTGAAAACGCGCCAACTTGGCCCGCAGAGGCGCTGTTGCGCAAGTACGATCAGGCGGGGCCGCGTTACACCTCTTACCCCACGGCTGATCGCTTTGTCGAAGCCTACACACCAGCCGATTACCGCCTGGCTTTGGGGCTGCGCGATCAAGTGCCGCAGCAGCACCCGCTATCGCTTTATGTGCACATCCCGTTTTGCGAGGCGCTGTGTTATTACTGCGCCTGCAACAAAATCATCACCAAAGACCAAAGCCGCGCGGCGCATTACCTCAGCTTACTGAAGCGAGAAATGGATATGCACGCTGCTGCCTTGGGGCAGCGCAAACCGCAGCTCAGCCAGCTGCATTTTGGTGGCGGCACGCCCACCTTTTGCAGCGATAGCGAATTGGCAGATTTGTGGCAATACCTGCGCACGCATTTTCAGTTTTTGCCTGAGGGGGAATATTCGATAGAGATAGACCCGCGCACGGTCAGCCCTGAGCGCCTGAAAAACCTGCGTGAGATGGGTTTTAACCGTGTCAGTTTTGGCGTGCAGGATTTTGATCCTGCGGTGCAAAAAGCCGTGCATCGCCAGCAGTCCTATGCCTCGGTGGCCGCACTGGTGGCGCAGGCGCGTGCGTTGGGCTTTGTCTCTATCAATATGGATTTGATCTATGGCTTACCACTGCAAAGCACGGATTCCCTCTCGCGCACTTTGGCGCAGGTAGCAGCCATCAGGCCAGATCGGATTGCGCTGTATGCCTATGCCCATTTGCCGCAACGCTTTAAACCGCAGCGGCGCATAGCCGATCACGATATTCCCGCTGCCAGTGAAAAACTGGCCATGTTCAAGCTGGCTTTGACGCAGTTGCAAGCGGCCGGCTATGACTATATTGGTATGGATCACTTTGCCCTGCCGCACGACGCGCTGGCAGTGGCCAAGCGCCAGGGGCGGCTGCACCGCAATTTTCAAGGCTATAGCACCCAGCCCGATTGCGATTTGATCGCTTTGGGGCTTTCCGCCATAGGCAAAGTTGGTACGCACTACTATCAAAATGCCAAAAGCCTAGAGGAGTACCAAGACGCGCTCGAGCAAGGCGAGCTGCCCATCGTGCGCGGCATGGCACTGAGCCGCGAAGATGTGATGCGGCGCTGCCTCATCATGGCCATCATGTGCCAAGGTGAGATCGATTTTGAAAGCGTCAATCTGGCTTGGTTGCTAGATTTTCAACAGCACTTTGCCCCCGAACTGGCACAGCTAGAAAGCTTGGCCGCAGATGGTTTGCTGGAGCTGCGCCCAGATGGTTTTGCGCTCACCCCCACGGGCTGGCTGATGGTGCGTGCCGTAGCGATGGTGTTTGATAAATACTTGCAGGCCGATTTGCAGCGTGCGCGCTATTCGCAAATCATTTGAATGGCCGCTAAGATGCGGCTTCTATGCAAACGGCGTTTCTCCTTTCTTCTTTGGTTTTGGGTTTGCTTGGCGGTACGCACTGCTTGGCCATGTGCGGTCCGGCTTGTGTGGCCATCCATGCGCGCGACAATCCAGCAGAAAAACCACTGGTTTTTACTCCTAAAAAAGAAGCTGCTCAGGCAGATTATTCGCCTAAAAAATCAATTTTCAACCTGAATTTTCTATCCTTTATTGCTAGCAGAATCCTGTCCTACGCTGTCTTAGGCGCGATTGCTGCGGGCAGCGTACAGGCCTTGGCTTGGGGCAGTGGCATGGCGCAAGGCATCAAACCGCTGTGGGCCTTGTGGCACGCGCTGGTGCTGGTTTGGGGTTTGTTTTTACTGGTATTGGCGCGCCAACCTGTGTGGGCGCAAACCGGCGCGCAGCGCTTTTGGGCGCGGTTGCGCGGCCATCCCTGGGCGGGGCGCGGCAGCGTGCTGGGCTTGGCTTGGGGGCTGCTGCCCTGTGGCTTGCTCTACAGCGCCTTGTTGCAGGCCAGCTTAACGGGGCAGGTTTGGGCAGGCGCGGCAGCTATGGCGCTGTTTGCCTTTGGTTCTAGCTTTTGGCTGCTGGCAGCGCCCACTTTGTGGCAGGGCTTGCGCCGCATCCGCGAGGGCTGGGGCCAGCGTATCGCAGGTCTGTTATTGATGGCGGGGGCGATATTTGCGATTTGGCTGCAATTCCAGCCTGGGGGCATTTATTGCGCCACCT
>CAZSPW010000058.1:0-11787 GCA_964608575.1 uncultured Burkholderiaceae bacterium
GTGGTTTCCCACAGCTGCTCGGGGTTCATCTCACCCAAACCTTTATAGCGTTGGCGGCCTACGGCATTTTCAGCCTGCGCCATCAACCACTGCATCCCCTCATGAAAAGAAGCAATTTTCTCTTCTTTCATGCGCTCGCCCTCGCCGCGTTGCACCACTGCGCCAGCAGTAATCAAACCGGAAAAAGTTTCAGCAGCAGTATGCAGTTGGGTGTAATCCGCACCGCGGACAAAATCTTGATTGATGATGCTGGTTTTGGCATTGCCATGAATATGGCGTGTAATCAAGAGGGTGACTTTGTTATTACGAGGATCCAGTTGCGCAATCACCTCAGCTTTATGTAATCTGGCTTGTAGGCGTTTGGCGCTTTCCTGCGCAGCTTCTAAGCTACTCAAATCCAATTCTGCACCTAGCATAATGGCGCGCAAGGCTTCTTCATCCATCCACGCTGAAAGCCGCGCAATGGTGGCGTTGGCACTTTGGTATTGCTCAGCTATGGCTTGCAAAGCTGGGCCTTCAATAGCCGCTTTACCAGCGCCTGGAATGATACGGGCACCATCTAAAGCAACCTTGGTTAAGTAGTGCGCTAATTCAGATGCATCCTTGATGTATTGCTCATGTTTGCCATGCTTGACTTTATATAAAGGTGGCTGGGCAATATAAATATGGCCGCGCGCTACCAGCTCTGGCATTTGGCGATAGAAGAAAGTCAGCAGCAAAGTGCGAATGTGGGCACCATCCACATCAGCATCGGTCATGATGATGATGCGGTGATAGCGCAATTTATCGGGATTGAATTCCTCTTTGCCGATATTGGTGCCCAAAGCGGCAATTAATAACAAAATTTCATTACTGGTTAGTAGCTTTTCATAGCGTGCTTTTTCTACATTCAAGATTTTCCCGCGCAGGGGCAAAATGGCTTGGAATTTACGATCACGCCCTTGTTTAGCAGACCCGCCGGCAGAGTCACCCTCGACGATGTAGATTTCGCACAAGGCAGGGTCTTTTTCTTGGCAATCGGCCAATTTGGCCGATAAGCCTAAAGAATTGAATACGGTTTTACGCGTGGCTTCACGCGCTTTACGCGCAGCTTCACGCGCGCGCGCAGCTTCCACAATTTTGCCGCAGACGATTTTGGCGTCGTTGGGGTTCTCTTGCAGCCATTCAGCCAGTTTATTGGCGACAATTTCTTCAACGGGCGCACGCACTTCGCTGCTAACCAGTTTGTCTTTGGTTTGGCTGCTGAATTTGGGTTCCGGCACTTTGACGCTGATGACGCAGGCCAAACCTTCACGCATATCGTCGCCTGTAATCTCGACTTTGGCTTTTTTCGCCAAGTCTTGGCTATCGATGTACTGCTTTATGACGCGCGTCATAGCTGCGCGCGCACCAGTTAAATGCGTGCCACCATCGCGCTGCGGGATATTGTTAGTAAAGCAGAGAACAGATTCGTTATAGCTCTCGTTCCACTGCATCGCCACCTCCACGCTCACGGTGGTGTTTTGGTCACTTTGCTTTTCCCCTATGCTGTGAAAAATATTTGGGTGCAGGACTTTTTTGCCCTGGTTGATGAATTCCACAAAGCCTTTCACACCACCAGCGAAAGCGAAGTTGTCTTCTTTATTTTGACGCTCGTCTATCAGGCGAATCTTGACACCATTGTTCAAGAACGAAAGTTCGCGCAGGCGTTTAGCCAAAATTTCGTAATGAAATTCATTGTTTTCTTTGAAGATTTCGGTATCGCGCAGGAAGTGCACTTTGGTGCCACGCTCAGTTGTATCACCCACAACTTTCATAGGCGAAACCTCAAAACCGTCACGCATTTCCAGTAAACGGTTTTGCACTACGCCGCGAGCAAATTCCAATTCATGCACATGGCCTTTGCGTTTAATCGTCAAACGCAGCCATTCAGATAAGCCATTAACGCAAGACACCCCTACGCCATGCAAACCGCCTGAGACTTTATAGCTGTTTTGATTAAATTTGCCGCCTGCGTGTAATTCAGTCAGGGCAATTTCTGCCGCAGAGCGTTTAGGTTCGTGTTTGTCATCCATCTTGACATCAACAGGGATGCCTCGACCATTGTCTTCTACGCTAATGGAGTTATCAGCATGGATGGTGATAACAATATCATCACAATGCCCCGCTAGCGCCTCATCGATGGAGTTGTCCACGACCTCAAACACCAAGTGATGCAAACCTGTGCCATCACTGGTGTCGCCGATATACATGCCAGGGCGTTTGCGTACAGCCTCTAAGCCTTCTAGGATTTGGATAGAGCCCGCACCATAATCTGCGTTATTAGGATGGATGTCTGCTGATTCAGGGCTGTTGCTCATAACTTGATTCTATCTACTTAATTACTACCAAAACAATAGCTGCTCAGGCAGCTTTTACGCCAATTTTTCTGATTTTCTATCTTAAATTCGCATAGGCATCACAACATACTTAAAGCCATCAACACCAGGAATGGTGACTAAGCTGGAGCTATTGCCATCTTGCAGTGCAAAGCTCACCATTTCTTGGTGGTTATTAGCCAGTACCTCTTGTAGATAGGTCACATTAAAGCCAATTTCTATTACAGCGCCTGAGTAATCGACATCCAACTCGTCAATTGCTTCTTCTTGCTCGTTATTGGTAGAACTCACGCGCAATAAACCAGGCTCTAAATTCAAACGCACGCCCTTGAATTTGTCGCTCATCATAATGGCTGTGCGTTGCAGACTGGCTTGTAAGGCAGTGCGCGAAACCACTAAGGTATGGCTGTGATTTTGTGGAATTACGCGGTTGTAGTCAGGAAATTTTCCTTCTACTAATTTGCTAATAAATTCCAGTTGCCCTAATCGGAAACGCGCCTGATTGCTGGCTATGGCCAGCTCTATCATGGCTTCATCCTGGTCTGAGAGTAAGCGCAGTAACTCTAAAACCGTTTTGCGCGGCAAGATGATGTCTTGTTTAGGTAGTTCTTGCTCTAAATGGGTTTCGGTATAGGCCAAACGATGACCATCGGTTGCCACAATAGCAAGTCGTTTGCCGTCAATTTGCAAAAGCAAGCCATTGAGATAGTGGCGAATATCTTGTACCGCCATTGAAAAAGCCACTTGTTGTAAGAGCTTTTTCAACTCCTTTTGTGGCAAATGGATAGGTGCGCCATAGCTGCTGGCTTCTTGTACCAAAGGAAAGTCTTGTGCAGGCAAGCTTTGCAAGGTGAATCTGCTTTTCCCTGCGCGCAAAATCAGCTTATCTTCTTTATCTTCTAAGCTAACCAATTGTTCAGTAGGTAAAGTTCGCAAAATATCAATCAATTTACGAACTGCAACCGTCGTGCTGTATTGCTCTACTACATCGCCACCCAGAACAGCTTGATGCCGCATTTGGATCTCTAAATCTGATGTGGTCCAAACACTTTGCTCGCCTTGTTTGTGTATCAACACATTGGCAAGTATGGGTACGGTATGGCGCTTCTCAACGATTCCTGCAATTTGTTGCAAATGCGTCAGGACTTCTTGTTGTGTTGCTTTGAAGATGATCATGTTATTCCTCTATCTTTCTTTTCTTTTTTTATTTAAAAATGATGGTGATGATGAGCTTGTGAAAATTTTGTGGATAGCAAAAAAAATGAAGTAAAACAAATACTTAGGATGGTATTTCGATGTGCATAACCACCTTCAAAACTTTTCAAAATCTCTAGCATAAGTTGAAATTTGATTGCTGCATTGTGCGCAAGTCAGTGATTCTTAACCAGTTTGCCACAGACTTATCCCCAATTTTTAGCATCTTAGCCTAGCCATTAACCCTTGAGACTTTGTTCCAAAATGTGTAAATCGTGGCGCAACTGCTCGTCTACTTGCCTTTCTTTGTTGATTTTTTTGACGGCATGAAGCACGGTTGTGTGATCACGACCACCAAAAGCGGAGCCTATTTCTGGCAGGCTTTTTTGTGTCATTTCCTTAGATAAATACATAGCAATTTGGCGGGGCTTAGCAATATTTGCTGGCCGACGCTTGGAGTGCATGTCTGCAATTTTCAGGCGATAGTAATCCGCGACTGTTTTTTGGATGTTTTCGATGGTGATTTGTCTTTTATGCGCTGAAAGCAGATCGCGCAATGCTTCTTTAGCGATATGAACACTAATTTTTTGCGCTTTGTTTTGAAATTGGGCGTAAGCATGCACAGTGCGTAAGGCACCCTCTAGTTCTCTGACATTGGATTGCACATTTTTAGCTATGAAAAACGCGACTTCTGCAGGCAGTGTAAAGCCACTTTCTTCGGCTTTCTTCATCAAAATGGCTACGCGCATTTCCATAGGTGGTGGATCTAAGGCGACGGTTAAGCCTGAGACAAAACGCGAAATCAAGCGATCTGGAATTTTTTGTAGCTCTTTTGGAAAAGTGTCACTGGTGAGCACAATTAAAGAGTGCTTAGATAGGAGTGCTTGGAAAAGATAAAAAAACTCTTCCAATGTTTTTGCCTTATCTCCTACGCTGAACTCTTGTACATCATCGATCAGCAAAATATCGAGGTTGTAGTAAAGCTGCCTAAATTCTTCAAAGCTATTAAAGCGAAAAGCTTTTACAACATCACCAACAAACTTGTCGGCATGGGTGTAAAGCACTTTTGCATCGGGTTTATGGTTCAGATACTGATTGCCAATGGCGTGCAGCATATGGGTTTTTCCTAGCCCTGAAGCGCCATAGATGAAAAGTGGGTTGTAGTGCACATCTGCATGCGCAGAGGCAACATTCATCGCTGCCGTGTAGGCCATATGATTGGCTGAGCCCACCACCAAATTATCAAAACGCAAGCTGGCATTTAAGTGATGACCGCTGTTTTTTTCTTTGTTTTTATTCAGTAAGCGAGTGTGCTTTTTTTCAGAAGAATGTGGTTCTGCTTCTAAATGGCTAAGCGCAAGGTCTTGTTGATCAAGATGCTGATCTGTTTTGATACCTGCATCTGGGGCTATGCCAATCTGTGCAGTGGCGTTTTTTGTATTTGTACTCGTATTCAGGGGGCGCAACTCTAATTTGGGTTTACCTACAGCAAAAGAGAGTGCAATCTGGCGGCCAGTTAGATGGGCTAGTGCTTTGGTGATGATGGCGCTGTACTGTGAGCGCGTGTAATCCATCTTGAAACGGCTGGCTACATAAATTTTTAATTCTGTCCCGTCTTCTTGTAGTTGGGTTTGTAGGGGGCGTAGCCAATTGTTGATTTGTTGCTCGGGCAAAAATTGCTGTAGATATTCCAAGCATTGTGTCCAGAGGTCTTGATGAGTGTGCGAGCTGGAGATGGTTGGTGTAGATCCTTGTTGTGGTGTTTGTGCTTTTTTTCTTGCGGCGCGCACAGGTGCAGCAATAGGATTGCTGGCAAGCTTTTTGTTTGCTACAGTTTTTTTCGTCACGCTAGGCGTGACGCTAGCTGGGCTTTGTGGATAAGTAGAGGAGGTTCGAGCCATAATTTTTGCTTTTTAAGCGTTGATTATAGGCTGATGTCCTCCTTTGATCCTGGTCATGTTAAAACTTTATCCACAAGGCTTGATACTTCTCTATTTATTTGTTTTATTTAAATTTTTTCAAAATCATGGGCAAAAATGGCGCGCTATTTTTGCTAACTTAATTAGCTTGCTTTACTTGATTTTTTCTCAGTTTTGTAAGAATTCTATCTTGTTTTAGTTTGCTTAAATATTGAACAAAAACACGGCCATTTAAGTGATCCAACTCATGTTGAATACAAATGGCGAGCAAACCTTCAGCGTTAAGAGTGAAAGGTTTCCCATGGCGATCTAAGGCAGTCAGACTGAGGCTCTTGGCGCGCTCTACCTCGTCTTGCACATTGGGTACAGATAAACAACCTTCAGGTCCCCTTTCTCGAACTGCGTCAAGTTGTGTGATCTTTGGATTCAGCAATACCAAAGGTTGGTTGCGTTCTTCACTAACATCAATCACAACTAAGCGAATGTGTCGATCAACTTGAGTTGCTGCCAAGCCTATGCCATTGGCAGCGTACATGGTTGCAAGCATATCGTCGATCAAGTTTTGCAACTCTTCATTGATATGCGATACATCTTTGGCAATGGTTGCCAAACGAGGATCGGGGTAGCGGAGGATAGGAAGGATAGCCATATTGTCGCTATTTTGCTATTTTTTAGACTTTTCTGCAGCGGCTGTAAACCTTAGTCCTTAAGCTTTCTTGCCAAATCAAAGACTTAAAATCAGAATCATTGGTAATTTCTCCAAAGTCTTTCTAAAGGTTACGCATGGCCTCTCGCTTTCCCTTACCTGTTTTTCGTCTACCGTTTTGGGCTGTAGCTAGTTGTGTTGTTTTGGTTGCCTATGGCGGGATACAGGCCCGTGCAGCAAATGTGGCGCAAGCTGATAAAGCTGAGCAAATAGAACAAGAAGGCGTACCTTTATCGCTTTTATCAGCAAATGCCCCAGATAGTTACACCATTAAGCGTGGTGATACATTGTGGGCGATTTCAGGGATGTTTTTAAAGTCCCCTTGGCGTTGGCCAGAATTATGGGGGATGAATAAAAGTCAAATTCAAAACCCGCACTGGATTTATCCAGGGCAAGTTTTGTTCTTAGATAAAACAGGTGGGCGTGCTCGCTTGCGCGTGGGCAATATGGTAAGCGGTTCATCACAAGGGGTGGTGAAGTTGAGCCCACAGGTGCGCATAAGCAAAACCAACGATGGCGCCATTTTGCCTATTCCTAATAGTGTGATTGAGCCTTTCCTAAATCAAGCCATCATCGTTGATGCCAAGGAGTTTGCCTTGGCACCACGCGTGGTTGCAGGTGTTGAGGAGAGAACTTTATTCTCTCAAGGCGATCGTGCTTATGTGCGTGCTTGGCGTGATGGTGATTTAAGCATGCAAGCAGGAACGCCTTTGGGTTACCGCATTTACCGTAATGCAAATCCTTTAAAAGACCCAGAAACAGGTGAAGTTTTAGCCTACGAGGCACATTATTTGGCGCACGCCAAACTGGTGCGTCCAGCCGGGAAAGCCTTGGAGGACGGCGTTGTTATTGGAACGGATGCTGCTAGTGCTAGCCCAGTCAGGCCTTTGTATAACAACAATAAACCCAATCCGGGTGTGAATGCAGATGGTGAGCCGAATGTGGCTATTAATCCCATCACAGAATACCCTTACAACACCAAAGTAGGTAAGCAAGGCAGTGCTGATGCTCGTGATTGGCGTACAGATTGGCGCAGCAGCTACAAGGGAACCTTTGACAATCAGTTGGCTGATGAAAAAAATGCCAGCGTAATGCCTGGCACGATAGATATTATTTCTGCCCGTGAAGAGGTGAATGTTGGCGATCGCTTGGGACCAGATGTAGACTTAAACTCGATGGCTGTTTATTTGCCCCATGCTGCACCTGCCAATTTGCGCGCTCGGGTAATTTCTATTTATAGCGGTGAGGATAACGGCGCACAAAACCAAATCGTGGCTTTAAACAAGGGCTTAGTTGATGGTGTAGAGCGCGGCTCAGTCTTCACTTTGCTGAATAAAGGTGTGCTACAGCGCGACCGTACCGATGGTTCTCAACCTTTGATGCGCTTACCCAACGAGATCAATGGGCAAGTCATGGTGTTTAGTGTGTTTGACCGCGTATCTTATGGTTTGGTTTTGCAAATTAAAAACCCAGTACGCGCAGGAGATATGGCGATAGATCCCAACCTGCCTGAAAACGATATGCAGGCTAATTAAGTCTGCTAGATGCTGATGCAGCACAGGGGCGACATCGCTGCTTGGCTGCGTTTGCAGCTTACTCCCGGTGTCGGGGCGGTAAGCACTCGCCGCCTATTGGCGGCTTTTTCGTTGCCAGATCAAATTTTTCGACAGAGCCAATCTGCCTTAGAAGCAGTAGTAAGCGAAAAGCAAGCAAAGGCGCTATTGCGCGAACCGGTGGGTTTTTCTGTTGCCCTGCAAAACTTAGAGGGGTGGCTTAACCAAAGCGGTCAGCGTTTTGTTGCTTTGGGTGACCCAGATTACCCTCAATCGCTATTGCAAAGCCCAGATCCACCTTTATGTCTTTATGTCCAATGTGCAGATTGGCAATGGTGGCAGCTCTGGGCTAAAGAGAAACAGCCGCCATTGCTTGGAATGGTGGGCAGCCGCAAACCTAGCCCACAAGGCGAACGCACCGCGCAAACTTGGGCTAAAGAAATAACGCAAAGTGGGTTTAGTGTTATTTCTGGCTTGGCTTTAGGGGTAGATGCAGCAGCACATAAAGGCGCCCTACAGGCGCCCGCATGGGGTATGGGGCGCAGCATTGCCGTGGTGGGTACAGGGTTAGATGTCGTCTATCCACGGCAACATACACAGTTAGCACAAGAGATATTGAATGCTGGAGGCGCAATTCTGAGTGAATTTCCTCTAGGAACCCCTGCGATTGCAACGAATTTTCCTAAGCGCAATCGCATCATTGCTGGTTTGGGTTTAGGGGTGGTTGTGATTGAGGCAGCTTTGCAATCTGGTTCGCTGATCACAGCTAGGCTGGCGATGGAAGCTAACCGCGAGGTTTTTGCCCTGCCCGGCTCGATTTATAGCCCCCAGTCCCAAGGTTGCCATGCTTTAATTAAACAAGGGGCGCAATTGGTAGAGTCTGCCCAAGAGGTAATACAAGCCTTACCTCCGCAGTCTATGCTAGGGGTTAATTTTGCTACAAATAATATAGCATTTGAGGCGGATAAGAAAAAATCCCCAGAAGATCCTCTCAGTACAGTAACACAGAAATCGATGCTAAAAAAAGAAAAAGAAAAAGAAAGCCAAACTACAGTGCTAAGCAAAGGTTCTGAAAAAGAATCCCCACTCTTGCTCGCGCTAGGTTTTGCGCCTATTTCTTTAGAAGCTTTGCTGTTAGAGCTTTCTTATTCTGCAGCAGAGTTACAAATGGAGCTACTGCAATTGGAGTTGGCTGGAAAAGTTTCGCGCCTGCCTGGTGGCCTCTACCAGCGTTTGATTTAGTTTGCCCTTATCCAGACCAGGCAGCGATCGGCCTGCAGCTGAGGTACAGAGAGGCGTTGTATGCATTCCACATGAAAATCGTCTCCTAATTCAGCCAACTCACTTAAATCAGGTAATTTTCCCTTCATTGCCACCCACATTCCTGTTGTAGCTCGTACAGAGTTTGTCCAAATTAAAAAATCAGATAGCGAGGAAAAGGCGCGGCTAGTAATTAAATCGAAACGCATAGGGTTTTGCTGGCCTAAAGTTTCTACCCGACCATGGTGTACCGCCACATTTTTAAGCTGTAATTGCGCTGCGACTTGCTGCATAAAGGCAGCCTTTTTACCTACCGTATCTATGGTGTGTATATTCCAATCAGGCTGGCAAATAGCAATTACCAAGCCAGGCAAGCCCGCGCCAGAGCCTACATCTAAAATATTTGGATGAGCCAAACCATTTTCTTTCGCCCAGTTTGCGAGAGGATTGATGATGGCAAGACAGTCGAGCAAGTGGTGGGTCAATATCGTTTCTTGCTGACGCAAAGCAGTGAGGTTATAAACCCTGTTCCATTTGCTAATTAAATTAGCATATTGACAAAGCTGCGCAATTTGCCCTGAGCCAAGTTGTAAATTAAGAGCCGTAAGCCCTTGAGCCAAAGCTGTTTCTAAACTTAAATCTGCGGATGCGCTCATCGCTTTGCGCCCTTCTTTTTCAAATGGATGAGCAATAGCGCAACCGCGGCAGGGGTAACACCACTGATGCGAGAGGCTTGCCCTATAGTGCCAGGGCGCTGCTGAGCAAGTTTTTGCCTGACCTCAATGGATAAGGCATCTATAGCCATATAGTCGAAATCTACAGGTATGAGTAAATTTTCTTGCGTAGCTAGGCGCTCTATTTCTTCTTTTTGCTTATGAATATAACCAGCATATTGGAAGGAGATCTCAATTTGCTCAATAACTTCTTGCTGTAAATCATCACCAAAGCCAGAGCTGTTAATGACGCTGGTTTCATGTGAAACACGATCATCAGTCTGGTTAGATATAGGGAGAGGGGTGTTTTTTGGGCTCAGTGCTGCAACTGGTTTGCCATCCAGGGTTTTCATATCCATCAGTTTGGCGTAACTGATACCTGGGCGGCGTAGTAGCTCACCTAAGCTGTATTCATGTTCAAGTGCTTTACCTAGTACTCGTTCAGCCTCTGTTGCAGCAATAATTTTTGGGCTAACCCAGGTGTTTTTTAGGCGCTCAGTCTCGGACGCAATGGCATCGCGTTTGCGGTTGAAATGATCCCAGCGATCGTCTCCTAATAAACCCAAAACTCTAGCCTGTTCGCTTAGGCGCATATCAGCGTTATCTTCGCGTAATTGCAAGCGAAACTCCGCACGGCTGGTAAACATGCGGTAAGGCTCTGTTACGCCTCTGGTAATCAAATCATCCACCAAGACACCTAAATATGCTTCGTCACGGCGCGGTAGCCACGGTGCTTTACCCTGCACCTGCAGCGCAGCATTGGTGCCAGCAAACAGGCCTTGAGCCGCAGCTTCTTCATAGCCTGTGGTGCCATTGATCTGCCCTGCAAAAAACAGCCCCTTAATTTGCTGGGTTTCAAAATTGCTTTGCAGACTGCGTGGGTCAAAATAATCATATTCAATGGCATAGCCTGGGCGCAGAATATGGGCGTTTTCCAGTCCAGGCATGGATTGCACCAGTGCATATTGGATGTCAAAAGGTAGGCTGGTAGAGATGCCATTGGGGTAAAACTCATTGGTTGTCAGCCCCTCAGGCTCCAGAAAAATTTGGTGACTTTCTTTATCGGCAAAACGGTTAATTTTGTCTTCTACGCTAGGGCAATAGCGTGGCCCGACCCCTTCTATCTTGCCCGTAAACATGGGGCTGCGATCAAAACCACTACGAATGATGGCGTGGGTTTGTGCATTGGTGTGAGTGATCCAGCAAGGCAATTGTTGCGGATGCATGCGCCAACCACCCATAAAGCTAAAGTGCGGGACACCCGCATTGCTGGCTTGTTTGGGATATTGCAAGCCGAAGGATGTTTCATGTGGAACACCGCGCATTTCCATGCCGTCGCCAGGCTGCTCTTGCAGTTTGGAAAAATCAATGCTGCGTCCATCAATGCGCGGCGGAGTACCAGTTTTTAGTCGGCCTTGGGGTAGTTGTAGTTCTTTTAATCGCGCAGAGAGTGAAATGGCGGGCGGATCCCCTGCCCTGCCTGCCTGGTAGTTTTGCAGGCCGATGTGGATGCGTCCATCTAAAAAAGTGCCAGCGGTTAGCACCACGGTTTTGGCAGAGAAACGAATGCCAGACTGTGTGACTGCGCCCACCACGCTATCGCCCTGCAAGATCAAATCGTCGCAGGATTGTTGAAATATCCATAGATTGGCCTGATTCTCTAGCATGCGCCGAATGGCGGCTTTATAGAGTATGCGGTCAGCTTGGGCGCGGGTGGCGCGTACGGCTGGGCCTTTGCTGGAGTTGAGGATACGGAATTGGATGCCACTTTCATCTGTGGCCAGTGCCATGGCTCCACCTAAGGCGTCCACTTCTTTAACCAAATGCCCTTTGCCTATCCCGCCTATGCTGGGGTTGCAGCTCATTTGCCCCAAGGTTTCGATGTTATGAGTCAGTAGCAGTGTTTTGCAGCCCATACGGGCTGCAGCTAGGGCGGCTTCAGTGCCAGCATGGCCACCGCCAACAACGATGACATCAAAGGTTTTTGGATAGTCCATGGCGCGCTTTGAATGGGCAAGCCCAACCCTAAATCGGGTTGAACAAGCCTCAAAAATAAAGCGCGTATTTTAAATGAAAGCTCAAAAA
>CAZSPW010000059.1:0-11619 GCA_964608575.1 uncultured Burkholderiaceae bacterium
AAGCCGCCCAGCACACGCCGAAACGCCACGCAGCGCAGTTGGGCGCTGGCGTCTTTGATGCTGAAATAGGCGTGGCCGCTGGCGCTTTGCACCCAGTTGCTGATTTCGCCCGTGACGGTGAGCGCGGGCCAGCTGCGCGTGAAGGCGTCGTCTATGGCGGCGCACAGGGCGCTGACGCTCCAGACGGGTTCTTGCGGGCGGTTCATCAGCGGCTCATGCGCGGTATGAAAAGAGGAGCTGCTCAGGCAGATTTGGCGGCTTAAAGTGCCAAAAACATGGTTAAAAAACCCTGCCCATTAAGCCAATTTATCCCGCAGCATTTGCGTAAATACGGCGGGGTTGCCCTGGCCTTTGCTGGCTTTCATGGCTTGGCCGACCATGGCGTTGAGCGCCTTGTCTTTGCCAGCCTTGAATTCTTCCACCATTTTGGCGTTGGCGGCAATCACCTCGTCGATGATTTTCTCCAGCGCGGCGCTGTCGTTCATTTGCTGGAGGCCTTTGGCGGCAACGATTTTTTGCACATCCGTCTCGCCTTCCCACAGGGCATCTAGCACCTGCTTGCCAGCGTTATTGCTGATGTCGCCCTTGGCTATCAGCGCAATCATTTCACCCAGTTTTTCTGGCGCAACGGGGCAGGCGGCGATGTCGATTTCGGCTGTATTCAGGCGTTTGGCCAGCTCGCCCATGATCCAGTTGGCCGCCAGTTTGCCTTGGCCACAGGCTTTGGCCGCGCTTTCAAAATAAGCAGCGGTGGCGGGGCTGGCGGTCAAGATAGTGGCGTCGTATTCACTCAGCCCGTATTGCGTGGCCAAACGCTCGGCCAACTGGCGCGGCAGTTCGGGCATGGCTGCTTTGACTTCGGCCACCCATTCGGGCGCGATGACCAGTGGCGGCAAATCGGGGCAGGGGAAGTAGCGGTAATCGGCTGAGTCTTCCTTTTCGCGCATAGCGCGGGTTTCGCCCGTGTCGGGGTCAAACAGCACGGTGGCTTGGCGGATGGCGTGGCCGTCTTCAATCTGCTCAATCTGCCAGCGGATTTCAAAATCGATCGCCTGCTGCATGAATTTGAAGCTGTTCAAATTTTTGATTTCGCGCCGCGTGCCCAAGGGCGCACCAGGTTTACGCACGCTGACATTGGCGTCGCAGCGGAAAGACCCTTCTTGCATATTGCCGTCGCAAATGCCTATCCAGGTGACGATTTTGTGCAGCTCTTTGGCATAGGCCACGGCCTCGGCGCTGGAGCGCAAATCGGGTTCGGTGACGATTTCCAAGAGTGGCGTGCCAGCGCGGTTTAAATCTATGCCGCTCATACCGTGGAAGTCTTCATGCAGGCTTTTGCCCGCGTCTTCTTCCAAATGCGCGCGCACTAAGCGCACGGTTTTTTTCACGCTTTCTTTGGCTTTGCCTTCTTCCACAAAGAAAGCCACTTCGCCGCCGACCACCACAGGGTGTTCAAACTGGCTGGTCTGGTAGCCCTTGGGCAGGTCGGGGTAAAAGTAGTTTTTACGCGCAAATTGGCTGCGCGGCGCAATGTGTGCGCCGACGGCCAGGCCGAATTGGATGGCGCGTTCCACCGCGGCTTTGTTCATCACGGGCAAAGTGCCGGGCAGGGCTAAATCGACGGCGCAGGCTTGGGTATTGGCCTCGGCGCCAAAAGCGGCGCTGGCGCGGCTGAAGATTTTGCTGTGCGTGGACAGCTGGGTGTGGGTTTCAAAGCCGATAACGACTTCGTAGCCTTGGATCAATGTGCTCATGGCTGATCTTTTACTCTTGATTTAATAGCTGCTCAGGCAGTTTTGGCGGCCTAAAATGCCAAAATGATGCTTAAAAATGCTTAAAACCCAGTAGGGTGCAGCTGGTGGTGGCTGCTGGCCTGCTGGAATTGGTGCGCGCTTTGCAGCAGTTGGGCTTCTTGCAAATAATTGCCGATGAGCTGCAAACCTACGGGCAAACCGCCAGCCAAACCTGCAGGCAGGCTCATGCAGGGCAGACCCGCCAGCGAAGCGGGCAGGGTAAAGATATCGGCGAGGTAATTGGCCACGGGGTCTTGGTTCTTCTCGCCCAATTTCCACGCTGTACTGGGCGCAACCGGGGCTGCAATCACATCGCAAACTTGGAAGGCATTTTGGAAATCTTGCGCAATCAAGCGGCGGATTTGCTGCGCCTTGACATAGTAGGCATCGTAATAACCGTGCGACAGCACAAAGCTGCCGATGAGGATGCGGCGCTGCACTTCGGCGCCAAAACCCTCGCTGCGCGTTTTGGCATACATATCGGCCAAATCGCGGTAATCCTGGGCGCGGTGGCCAAACTTCACGCCGTCGTAGCGGCTTAAATTGCTGCTGGCTTCAGCCGGCGCAATCAGGTAATAGGCGGGCACGGCCAATTCGGTATGCGGCAGGCTGATGGGCACCAGCGTAGCGCCTAAGCCTTCTAAAGTTTTCAGCGCCGCATTCAGTTGCGCACGCATATCGGTGGGCAAATTGGTGTCGAAATACTCTTGGGGTAGACCCACGCGCAGGCCTTTTATGGGTTGCTGCAAATCACGGGCAAAGTCTTCTGCGGGTATATCCAAACTGGTGGAATCGCGGGCTATATCAGCGCCCGCCATGGCGGACAGCAAGAGCGCGCAGTCCTCTGCGCTTTGCGCTAAGACACCGCCTTGGTCTAGCGACGAGGCGTAGGCAATCATGCCCCAGCGGCTGACGCGGCCATAAGTGGGTTTGATGCCAGTCACGCCGCAAAACGCAGCCGGTTGGCGAATCGAGCCACCTGTATCTGTACCCGTGGCCGCAGGTGCTAGGGCCGCTGCCACCGCAGCGGCTGAACCACCAGATGAGCCGCCAGGCACATGCGCCTTATTCCACGGGTTTTGCACCGCGCCATAGGCCGAGTTTTCATTGGCTGAACCCATGGCGAATTCGTCCATATTCAGCTTGCCTAAATTCACCATGCCAGCGGCGGCCAGTTTGGTCACCACAGTGGCATCAAAAGGTGAACGATAGCCGCGCAGCATTTTGCTGGCGGCGGTAGTGGCAAAGTCGCGCGTGACGAAAACATCTTTATGCGCGATGGGCAGACCCAGCAAAGCGCCTGTCTCGCCAGCGGCTATGCGGGCATCAGCGGCCTTGGCCTGCGCCAGCGTAGTTTCGGGGTTGGTGGCTAAAAATGCGTTCAGGCCGGTGTTGGCGGCCATGCGTGTGAGGTAGTGCTGCGCCAGTTCGCTAGCGGAGATTTTTTTCTCGCGCAGCAAAGCCGCTTGCTGTGTCAGGCTCAGGTGATGGAGTTGAGTATTCATGCTTTTGCTCTCTTACTCAATGACGCGCGGCACCAAGATCAGGCCGTCTTGCGTGGCTGGGGCGTTTTGCAAATTGGCCTCGCGTGCGTTGGGCTCGCTCACCACATCGGGCATCAGGCGCAGGGCGATGTCTTGCACCATGGCCACGGGGTGATGCAGGGGCTGCACGCCTTGGGTGTCCACGGCTTCCATTTTCTCCACCAGTTCAAAAAAATGGTTGATGTGGCTCAGGGCGCTTTGCGCTTGTTCGGCGCTCAAATCAAGGCGCGAGAGCTGCGCTAGGCGGGCGATATCGGATGCTGTCAGTTGCGTCATGGCGATGGCCTGGCCGAGCGCGGGCGCACGGCAAGGTAAAAAAATGTAGCAAAGCGGGTTTGCCCCAGTAAAAACAATAGCTTAGCGTGCTGCTGGGGCGAGAGAGTAAGTTATGATTCTATCTTTAGAAAAAGAATAGAGCCATGAGGCGCATAAAACAGCGCTGGTGTGCGTGGCCCTTTTTCAAAGAAATCATTTTTTGCTACGCAAATGTGCCAAATGCGCACCAAATGGTGCGGCGTTTGCGCACAACAGGTTTTTTGCGTGGTTCTTCCGAATTTGGCAACCCATCATCATGCGTTTTTTTTCCCGTTATTTCTCTAGCGACCTGGCCATTGATTTGGGCACGGCCAATACCCTGATTTTTGTGCGCGGCTCAGGCATTGCATTGGATGAACCTTCCGTTGTGGCGATTCGTCATGATGGCGGTCCACAAGGCAAAAAATCCATTCAGGCGGTAGGCAAAGAGGCCAAAGCCATGCTGGGCAAAGTGCCAGGCAATATCGAAGCCATACGCCCCATGAAGGATGGCGTTATTGCTGATTTCGTGATCACTGAGCAGATGATCAAGCAGTTCATCAAAATGGTGCATCCGCCGAGCCTGTTCAAGCCCAATCCGCGCATCATTATTTGTGTGCCGTGCGGCTCTACCCAAGTAGAAAAACGCGCGATTCGTGATGCGGCTTTGGGTGCAGGGGCTTCGCAGGTGTATCTGATTGAGGAGCCCATGGCCGCGGCCTTAGGCGCTGGCTTGCCTGTGTCTGATCCATCAGGCTCTATGGTGGTGGATATTGGTGGCGGCACGACTGAAGTGGGCGTGATTTCCTTGGGCGGCATGGTCTATAAAGGCTCGGTGCGCGTGGGCGGCGACAATTTTGACGATGCCATCATCAGCTATATCCGCCGCAATTACGGCATGTTGATAGGCGAGCAAACTGCCGAAGCCATCAAAAAAGGCATCGGATCGGCTTTCCCAGGCTCTGAAGTCAAAGAGATGGAAGTCAAAGGCCGCAATCTGAGCGAAGGTGTGCCGCGCAGCTTTACTATCAGCAGCAATGAGGTGCTGGAAGCCTTGACCGATCCGCTCAATCAAATTGTGGGCGCGGTAAAAAATGCCTTGGAGCAAACCCCGCCTGAGCTGGGTGCAGATATTGCCGAACGCGGCATGATGCTGACCGGTGGCGGTGCCCTGCTGCGGGATTTGGATCGCTTGTTGTCAGAAGAGACGGGGCTACCGGTCTTGGTGGCTGAAGATCCCTTGACTTGTGTCGTGCGTGGCTGTGGTATTGCGCTGGACAAAATCGATACATTGGGTTCGATTTTCACGAACGATTAAAGCGCGCAGCTCTTTACCCATGATGGGAAGGCTCCAAAATAGTCTGTAAGCGATGGCCTTAGGCACGATAGACCGTAGAGCGCCTCCCCTGTTCCGTCAGGGGCTGGCTTTGCGCTTGCGCTGGGCCGCTTGGAGCACATTGGCGTTAGTGCTGCTGCTGGCGGATGCTTATTGGGCAGTTGCTGCCCCCTTGCGCTTGGCTTTGAGTGCGGCGCTAGCACCCATACAAGTGGTGGCTACCAGCCCTGTGCGCTGGGCGCAAAGCTGGGGCAAGCATTTTGCCGATTTAAATCAAGCACAAATTCGGGCGAATAAAGCCGATTTGGCTTTGGCAGGTATGGGCTTGCAAAATGCTGAATTGCTGCAATTGCGTGCCGAAAATACGCGGCTGCGGCAGTTGCTCGATGTGCGCGACAGGCGCTTTACTCGCGCCCTCACGGCCGAAGTGATGTTTGCTACGGCAGACCCTTACAGCCGCAAAATTCTGATCAATAAAGGGCTGCAGCAAGGCGTGCAAGCAGGCTCTCCAGTTTTGGCAGCGCAAGGTGTGTTAGGGCAAGTGACCCAGGTTTACCCGCGTTCAGCCGAAGTCAATTTACTGATAGGGCAAAACATGGCTATCCCTGTGCGTAATCAGCGCACGGGCGCAGCCAGTGTGGCCTATGGCCTGCCCACAGTAGGCGCAGGCAGTATGGAATTGAGGCATTTGCCCAGCAACGCTGATGTGCAAGTGGGCGATGTCTTGGCTACTAGTGGCATGGATGGGGTCTATCCCCCTGATTTAGCAGTGGCGCAAATTACCCAAGTCGAGCGCAAAACCAGCAATACCTTTGCGCGCGTGTATGCCAGCCCCGTAGCCCAAATGGGGGCCAATTTTGTATTGGTGCTGGCCCCGGTGGGTTTGCCTGGCTTAGATCCCTTGGCCTTAAGCCAATTGCAGCATCCTAAAACCAGCAAGCCTGCACGCGATGCGCGTAGCAAGGCCAAAAGCCCTAGCCTATCGCCTAGCCCCGCGGGAGGAGCCTAAGCCATGATGATCAGTCGCGGCCAAGGCCGCTTACTTTTGCCGATTCGCCCAGGCTTTGTGATTTTGAGTTTGAGCGTAGCGACGGTGCTGCAAATCGCCTTGCTATTTATTGCTGGGCGCGACGGCGCGTGGATGCCCAATCTTTTATTGCTGGTGTTGCTGCACTGGGTGTTGGCCGCGCCGCGATGGGTGAATTTAGGTTGGGCTTTCTTTTTGGGCTTATGCCTAGACATGGCTCATTACGGTCTGCTGGGGCAGCACGCTTTGTCTTTTGTGTGCATGGCGGCCTTGGTTTTGATGCTAGGGCGGCGCTTGCCCCATTTTTCTTCGTTAGAACAAGTGCCACAGGTTGGCGCGGTGCTGCTGCTAGGGCAAATAATTTTGGTGGCGACTGGGCTGATCGCGACTTGGACTTGGCCGGGTTGGTCGGTGGTGTGTAAGCCATTTTTTGAAGCTGCGCTCTGGCCGGCAGTGGTTTGGTTGCTGCAAATGCCGCAGCGGCGTGCCCACGATGAAGATGTGCACCGCCCCTTGGCGATGTGATGGGCCATGCTCATATTCGGCGCGCTATGACAGAAATTCGTAACCTGCAACTTGAGCTGTATCAGTTCAGGCGGCGCTGCTTAGTGGCCGCGGTTTTGATGCTCTTGGGTTTTAGCGTACTGTTGGGCCGTTTGCTGGTGTTGCAGGTGGTGCGTCATGACGCGTTGTTCAAGCAAGCCGAGAGTAACCGCACGGCAGTCGTCCCCATCGTGCCGCATCGAGGCTGGATTTTGGATCGCAACGGTGTGGTCTTGGCCAATAACTATTCGGCCTACACCTTAGAGGTGACACCTGCAGAGGTCGAGTTCGAGTCGCTTGACGATTTGATTGCGGCACTGGCCACGGTTGTGCGCATTGAGCCGCGCGATATCAAGCGCTTTAAAAAACTCCAAGCTGAATCGAAAAGTTTTGAACCTATTACCTTGCGCGCGCGTTTGAGTGAAGAAGAGGTTGCACGCTTTACTGCCCAGCGTTATCGCTTTGCTGGGGTGGATGTGCAAGCGCGCTTGTTTCGCAGCTACCCCTTGGATGAAACTGCGGCACATGTGGTGGGCTATATCGGCCGCATCAATCAAAAAGAAAAAGAAGCAATAGCCGATTGGGCGCCACAAGCCCAAGCCAATTACAAGGGCACAGATTACATCGGCAAGCTAGGCATAGAGCAAAGCTATGAGGCGCTGCTGCATGGCACAACGGGGGTGGAGCAAATGGAAACCTCGGCAGGCGGGCGTGCGTTGCGCTTGCTCGGCTCGATTCCACCCAAGCCAGGCGGCAATATCGTGTTGACGATAGACATTAAATTGCAAAAGCTGGTGGAGGATATGTTTGGTGATAGGCGCGGTGCATTGGTGGCCATAGACCCTAGCAACGGCGAAATCCTGGCCTTTGTCAGTAAACCTACCTTTGATCCGAATTTGTTTGTCGATGGCATCGATGTAGAGAACTGGCGGGCACTGAACGAATCCATGAATCGTCCCTTGCTTAACCGCGCACTAAAAGGGGTTTATCCGCCTGGCTCGACTTATAAGCCCTTTATGGCATTGGCAGCGCTGGAGCTGGGCTTGCGTAAACCGCAAACAGTGATTCAGGACCCTGGGTTTTGGATGTTTGGTAAACACCGTTTCCGCAGCCATGGCGGTGGCTTAGGTGCGGTGGATATGCGCCGCAGTATTGTGGTTTCCAGCAATACTTATTACTACGCACTGGCGAACGATATGGGCGTTGAGCGCATACACGATTTCATGTCGCCTTTAGGTTTTGGGCGCAAAACGGGCATAGATTTAGAGGGCGAAGCCACTGGCGTGCTACCAAACCAAGCTTGGAAGCGCAAACGCTTTGCCCGCGCTAAAAATCCCAGGCAGGGCGATTGGGTTGCTGGTGAAACGATTTCCCTTGGCATCGGGCAGGGCTATAACAACTTCACCATGCTGCAGTTGGCGCACGCTTTGGCGACGGTGGTAAACGGCGGTAACAGCTATCGCCCCCATGTGGGTATGGCTGTGCAAGATATGGTGACAGGCCAGCGCACGCCTTTGCCGCAGCCCGCGCCTGTGCATTTGGGCTATAAGCCTGAGCATATTGCTGTGATTAAAGATGCCATGGTAGGTGTTACCAAAGAGGGTACGGGGCGCGGCTCTTTTGCCAGCGCGAAATATGTCAGTGGCGGCAAAACCGGCACAGCCCAAGCCGTCACCATAGGGCAAAAAGACCGCTATAACGCAGCCAAGCTGGAAGAGCACCAGCGTGACCACGCCCTGTACGAAGCCTTTGCTCCGGCTGATAACCCTAAAATTGCCGTGGCGGTGATTGTGGAAAACGCGGGCTTTGGCGCAGGCAGCGCCGCGCCTATTGCGCGCCGCGTGCTCGACTATTGGCTGCTGGGCCTTTACCCTAGCGAACAGGATTTGGCGCTGGTGCGCTATGGCAAAGCCAGTGCCCCTGTCGGTACGCCGCGTTTGGCCAGCCAAGTGCCATTGGTGGCCGATCAAAAAACCTTGGTTTTAAGCGATGCTGGCGTGTTGAGCGAGCGCGATATTCCACCCATACCATCTGCTATTGCCTCCTTGCCCGATGCCCGGCTGGAAACAGCAGCGCAAGAGGAGGATGAGGGCGAGGGCAATGCGCCTGCCGCCCATGCTGGTAACGCCGCTGCCACTGCTACGCCCGCGCCCGCGCCCGCGCTGACCCCTGCTGCTCATGCTAAAGCGATGCAGTAGCTGGCTGTTCAGCCACGAAGAAATTAGCTAAAAAATTCAGGTTTTAGGCCGTCAAATCTGCCTGAGCAGCTATCAAAATAATGGAAAAAATAGCAAACAATGCCAAACGCGCACTCATCATTGGTGCAGGCTTGGCAGGTGCAAGCGCTGCATATGCGCTGGCACAACAAGGCTGGCAGGTGTTGGTTTTGGACGCGGCGGCTGCGGCCGCGCAAGGCGCATCTTCCTTGCCTGTGGGCTTAATGGCGCAGCGCAAAGGCGGGGGCGCAGCGCAAGTAGGCGGAATATGGGCAAGCCCGCTGGATTGGGATGGGCAAGGCATGGCTTGCACGCGCCGTTGGTTAGAGCATTTCAGCGCCCAAGGCAGTCTGCAGCAGGGTTTAGATTGGCAAGCCTGCGGTGCCGCGCACAGCTCGCAATGGGCGAAAAAAGCGCCGCCGCCCGATGCCCCGGCCTGGCAGTGGCAGGCCGATGCGTGTTGGGTGAAGCCGCAGCGCTTAGTGGCCGCGTGCTTGGCGCACCCTGCTATCACTTGCGAGTGGCAGGCCAGCGTTACCAGCATCGTGCGGCACAGCAGTGCTTGGCAAATCCAAGCCAGCGATGGCAGAGTATGGCAGGCTGCTACGGTGGTATTAGCCGCCAGTGTGGGCTGTACCGCGCTATTGCGTGCTTTGCCGCCGGGCGCTGCGAGAACGGCGTTACAGCGTTTGCAAGACAGGGAAGTATTGATTCCAACGGCGGGACAAGTCTTGTACGCCCCTTGGCATAGCGATTGGGGTCACTTGCTGCCTTTGTTCGCCGAGCATGGCTTACATGCCTGCAATGGGCATGGGCATTTTGTGCCTGCGGTGCCCGCCGAAAGTGGCCAGTCTTTATGGTTTTGCGGCGCTAGCTATGTGCATCAGCCACAGGCGCAAGCAGCCGATACCGATGAGGGGCAAGCAGAAAATCTACTGCGCTTGCGCGAACTATTGCCTAGTTTGACGGCAGTGCTGGCGCAGCAAGTGCAAGCGGGGCAAATCCGGCGTTTTGTGGGTGTACGCTGCGCCACCTCGTCTCGCCTGCCTGTATTACAACACTTGGGCGCTGGCTTGTGGGTCAGCACGGGTTTTGGCTCGCGCGGCCTCAGCCATGCGCCTTTGGCGGCGGAGTATCTGGCGCAAGTGCTGTAAGGGTTTCCCGTGCCGAGGCGCTTGCAGGGGCAGTTTTGGCCTTATTGGCTTCGGTTTGTGCGTCGCGCTTGCACCGCTTGCGCCAATTGCGCCAGCACCGGCTGGGTTTGGGCAAAGCTGATGCAGGCATCGGTGACACTGACGCCGTGGGCGAGTTTTTCGCCTTCTTTGATGTCTTGGCGGCCTTCTTGCAGATGGCTTTCGATCATCACGCCGGTGATACGGGCATCGCCTGCACTGATTTGCGTAGCAACATCGGCTGCCACTTCAATTTGTTTAGCGTGTTGTTTGCTGCTGTTGGCGTGCGACAGGTCGATCATGACTTGCTCAGTCAAGCCCGCGGCTTTGAGCGTAGCGCAGGCTGCATTCACATCAGCAGCGCTGTAATTGGGCGCTTTGCCGCCGCGCAAAATCGCGTGGCAGTCTTGGTTGCCGCGCGTTTCAAAAATCGCGGCTTGTCCCATTTTCGTCATGCCCATAAAAGCGTGGCCGTTTTGCGCCGCGACGATGGCATCGACTGCCACTTTGACGCCGCCATCGGTGCCGTTTTTAAAACCCACGGGGCAAGACAAGCCGCTGGCCAATTGGCGGTGGCTTTGGCTTTCGGTGGTACGCGCACCAATCGCGCCCCAGCTGACTAAATCGCTGATGAATTGTGGGCTGAGTAAATCCAAAAATTCGGTACCCACGGGCAGGCCTATGTCCAGCACTTCCAGCAATAGGCGGCGCGCCAGCCCCAGGCCTTTGTTGATAGCGAAGCTGCCGTCCATATCGGGGTCGTTGATATAGCCTTTCCAGCCGACGGTGGTGCGGGGTTTCTCAAAGTACACGCGCATGACGATGAGTAAATCTTGGGCGTGCTTGTCCGCTTCAGCCTTGAGCAAGTGTGCGTATTCCAAGGCTTGTTCGCGGTCATGGATAGAGCAAGGCCCCACCACCACAATCAAACGGTCGTCTTGCCCATGCAAGACTTTAGAGATGGCGTGGCGGCTGCTTTCCACCAGTTTTTGTGCCGATTCTGGGGCGGGCAGCCACTCTTCCAAAATGGCCGGTGTAATCAGTGGGCGCACAGCTTTGATGCGCACATCGTCGATGCGGGTCTGGTCTTGGGTAGTGTGGTTAGAGGCCATGTTTACTATAAAATAAGGAGCTGCCCAGGCAAATTTGACGGGCTAAAATCGCAAAAAGGGTTATGAATTTTTACTTGGCGCTTCTGCGCTAGCTTGGGCAAAGAATCTAGCCAGAATGATACCCAGCTCGTACAGCACCATCATGCAGGCCAGCAAGATCAACATCGATAGGGCATCGGGCGGGGTGATGATGGCACAAATCACCGAAGCGCCTAGCAAGGCATAGCCGCGAAATTGGCGTAGCTGGGCGACGCTAACAAAACCAAAACGCACCGCCAGAATGACCACCACGGGCACTTGAAAGGCAGCGGCAAAGGCCAGATACAAATTCAAAATGGTTTCGACATAAGAGGCTACATCAGGCATGGCGCTGACCGACTGTGAGGTAAAGCCTTGAATAAATGCAAACATATGCTCCAGTACATAGATTTGCACAAAGCCAATACCGGCATAGGCCAAAAAACTGCCTAGCAAAATCAATGGCAGTACAAAACGCTTTTCGTGTTGGTACAGGCCTGGGGCGATAAAGCGCCAAGCAGATCGGAAGAGCGTCGTGTAGGGAAAGAGTGTACGTCCTGGTGT
>CAZSPW010000060.1:0-11554 GCA_964608575.1 uncultured Burkholderiaceae bacterium
TAAACACCATGTCTTTTGAATACACCCCCGAACAAGAAGCCATCCGCGAAGCGGTGCAAAAAATCTGCGCCGATTTTCCTGAAAGCTATTGGCTAGAGCGCGATGCCGATGGCGTTTTTCCCGAAGCCTTTTACCGCGCCATGGGCGATGCGGGTTGGCTGGGCTTGGCCATTCCTGAAGAGTACGGCGGCGCAGGCTTGGGCGTGAGCGAGGCGGCGCTGCTGATGCAAACCATAGCCGAATCGGGCGCGGCCATGAGTGGGTGCTCTAGCATCCACATCAATATCTTCGGCCTCATGCCCGTGGTGGTGTTTGGCACTGACGAGCAGAAAAAACGCATGCTGCCGCCCATGGCGGCGGGCAAGGTCAAAACCTGTTTTGGCGTGACTGAACCCAATACGGGTTTGAACACCACCAAGTTGAAAACCCGCGCCGTGCGCCAGGGCGACAAATATGTGGTGCATGGGCAAAAAGTGTGGATTTCTACCGCGCAAGTGGCGAATAAGATTTTGCTGCTGGCACGCACCACACCGCTGGAAGACCTGCCGCCTGGCCGCACTTCAGACGGCTTGTCGCTGTTCTACACCGACCTAGACCGCAGCAAAATTGATGTGCGCCTGATTGAAAAAATGGGGCGCAAATGCGTGGATTCCAACGAGCTGTTTATTGACGGCTTGGAAATTCCCGTGGAAGACCGCATAGGCGAAGAGGGCAAGGGCTTTAAATACATCTTGCACGGCATGAACCCCGAACGCATTTTGCTGGCATCAGAGGCCGTGGGTGTGGGCCGCGTGGCGCTGAATAAAGCCGCCGCTTACGCCAAAGAGCGCGTGGTGTTTGATCGCCCCATCGGCCAAAACCAAAGCATTCAACACCCGCTGGCGAAAAACTGGGTCGAGCTGGAAGCCGCACGATTGATGGTGATGAAAGCCGCTTGGCTGTATGACAACGGGCGCGAATGCGGCGCCGAGGCCAATGCTGCCAAATATTTTGCTGCCGAGGCGGGCTTTAGGGCTTGCGAACAAGCCATCTTGACGCATGGCGGCATGGGCTATTCCAAAGAATTCCATGTTGAGCGCTATTTGCGCGAAATCATGATCCCGCGCATCGCCCCCGTTAGCCGCGAAATGATTTTGAGCTATATCGCCGAGCGCGTGCTGGGTTTGCCCAAGTCTTATTGAGTTATTGAGTTTATTAAAGCGAATTCGGTCTTATGAAAATTTTTAAAACTCTAAGCGAAATCCCCGCTTGCATAGGCCAAGAAGTCTCGGTCAGCGAGTGGGAAGACATCACCCAGCCCCAAGTCAATACCTTTGCCGAATCGACCAAAGATTTGCAGTGGATACATGTGGATGTAGAACGCGCTAAAGACGGCCCTTTTGGTGGCCCTATCGCCCACGGCTTTCTCACGCTCTCGCTCTTGCCGCGCTTTTTTGCTACCGCCATCACCATTGAAGGCACGCGCATGGGCGTGAACTATGGCCTGAACAAGGTGCGCTTTACCTCGCCCGTGCCCGTGGGCAGCCGCATCCGCGCCCGTTTGAAGCTGCTGGCTGCCGAGCCGCTGGAAGGCAACGGCCTGCAAATGACTTGGAACTTCACCATCGAACGCGAAGGCAGCGACAGACCCGTTTGCATCGCCGAGCTGCTGATGCGGCGGTATGTCTAAGGTAGTTTGCAGTCAAGCTCATTTTTCAGGCTATTTTTGGCGTTTTAAGCCGCCAAACTTGCCTAAAAAGCTTCTGTTTTTGTAGTGCTTATGGGGCGTTTTTGAGTTGGTCTGCAAGGTTCTTTGGTTGTAAGTGCCACCCCTAAAGTGCGGCGGGATGCCCAGCGCGATACCGTTTGGCTGGCGTAAGCGCAATGCGATCCGCCAAGTTTTAGGTTTTCCTAAATGGCTTGGGTGTGCGGGGGTGTTTCGAGGAAGGCGAGGGGAAAGAGTCGTTATGATGCACGGCGAAGGCGACATCCTGTCGTCTAATTCTAGTTAGGTTTGAGAGTAGAGGAACAACATGGGTTTATTTAAATGGTTTTTTAAAAAAATGACAGGTATTGAGCTTGTTGACCCCGATCCAAACTATGTACCTGAACCAAATGATGCCGAGCAGTTTTTGGATAGCAGTTCAAATTGGCCAAAAGAAGTTGAAGGTGAATTTAGTCTAATTGATTCCACAGGAGATGATGTTTACTGTTTCCACTGGGCAATTGGCACTTTAGAAATGCCCGGTTTTAATGACCCAATACTTATTGAGTTCAAAGATGAAATTCTTATATCATCAGGGTTGTGTAAACTTGAAGAATTTCCAAGTAATATATGCGTTTTAGTTAACCCTGCAATTAATGAATATTATCAAGTAGTTAACGTAAAAAAAACCTAACAAGTTGCTGCTACGGACAGTTTTTAGTTGGCGCCTTTTGGGCGTGGACAAGCCACTTTAGCCCAAAAGTCACCAACTAAAAACTGCCGCAGAGCAATGCGTTAAGAATCAGCTACATTCCCCCCCCAGCTACTCACCAACGTGCTTGACCGCGAGATAGCCCATAAGTCATAAAGGGTATTCGGGGTGTGCCCAAGCTGGGGCAGGTGGTGAGGATGCACATCGAGCGTGATGCCTAAGCCAGCATATTTCAGAGTGTTTTTGGTGTTTTAGGCCGCCAAACCTGCCTGAGCAGCTCCTGTTTTTGTATGAAATATGGAACTGCTGGAGCAGCATTAGGCGGCAGTCTGAACTTTGCCCGCATCAGGCATTGTGCCGCTGCACTTGCTTGCCCATAATCAGCCATCTTTTTCTTTGTGGCTTGGATGCAAGCCGAGGGCGTTTATGTTTGATACCCGTTTTTCTTCAGCACGGCTGCCGCAAACCTTAGGTGTGTTGGCGCTGCTGGCGTTTTCGCTGTGGTTTCCGTGGCAGATTATGGCAACCTTGCATTTGGGCGCGTATTTGGGGCCAGGTTTGGGCGATGCGCTGTCGTATCAGCCTGTGCAAGAGCTGTGGGCGCGGGCTGATGCGGTGTCGGCGCAAGCGGGGTGGCTGCTGCGGGCTGGGTTTGTGTTGCTGGGTGTGTGGATAGCGGGCATTACTTTTTTCTCCGCCTTGCATTACAAAACCAGCGTGGGGGCAGATTTTCCTTGGCGCAAGTTTTGGCAGTTGCTGGGGCTGAATGCGGTGTTGGCTATCAGCTTGGGTGTTTGCACCGCCTTGATTGCAGGGCTGGCTTGGGCTTGGGGCTGGGATTTTGCTAGTGCCTATGCCTTTGTTGAACGCGGCGCGGCCCAGCTCAATGCTTGGGTCTATGCCCATATTCCTACGGTGGTGCATTTGCCGCGCATCGTGGCTTTTTTCTTGATTTACACGCTGGCGGGCTTTTTTCATTATTGGCTGCACCGCGTGGGGCATGAATTTCGGGCGGGTTGGCTGTTGTTTCATCGCCCACACCATATGCCCACGGTGCTGACGCACCCGACCACGCCGCCGGTGTTTGCGGCTTTCCCGTTGTTTATTTTTGCTTTTGTGCCTTATGCCTTGATTTTTGGTGCGGTTTCTAAACTGGTGTATCCAGAGCCTTTGTATGCAGAGTTTGTGATCTATAACGCTGTGGCCTGGGTGGGCGGGGTTTTTGGGCATCAAACCGCGTTTTATGATTGGGCGTATAAAAACAAATTCTTTTATGCGGCCAGTGCCTTTTTTGGCAATGGTGTGCACCATTACACGCACCACGCCAAAGAGCAACAATACAGCCGCCACGGTAGCAATATGGTGAATATTGGCGGCGGTTTTTTGTATGTGTGGGATAGGGTTTTTGGCACTTATTGCAAGCCGCCTGCCCAGCGCCCCGAAGTGGGTTTGAGCGAGGGCGTAGAGCTGCACCCCAACCCTGTGCGTTTGGCTTATGCCGGCATGTGGCAGTTGCTGTATGAGCTGCGCCATAACAAAAGCTGGCGCACGCGTTTGAAAATTTTGCTGGGCAGTTCAGATTGGAATCCGCCCATTAGTAAGGATTTTGCCTTGGTTTGAGTGTGCTTTCTCATGAATCGAGTCACGTCTTGCGGGCGGATGAGCATAAAAAAGCCCAGCTTAGAGCTGGGCTTTTTGCTAGATGCCACCTAGCACCCAAGGGCGCTAGGCAAGGACTGCGTGATTTACATCATGCCGCCCATACCACCCATGCCGCCCATATCAGGCATGCCACCACCAGCAGCTTCATCTTTAGGGATGTCAGCCACCATGCATTCAGTTGTCAGCATCAAGCCAGAAACTGAAGCGGCGTTTTGCAGTGCTGTGCGCGTGACTTTAGTGGGATCCAAGATGCCCATTTCGATCATGTCGCCATAAGTGTCATTCGCCGCGTTGAAGCCAAAGTTGCCTTTGCCTTCGAGCACTTTGTTGATAACGACTGATGGCTCGCCACCAGCGTTGGCCACGATTTCGCGCAGTGGCGCTTCGATGGCTTTGAGCACCAGGGCAATGCCAGCATCTTGGTCAGCGTTGTCGCCTTTGATAGCGCCGGCAGCTTGGCGCGCGCGCAGCAGGGCGATACCGCCGCCAGCCACAATGCCTTCTTCCACCGCAGCGCGGGTGGCGTGCAGGGCATCTTCGACGCGGGCTTTTTTCTCTTTCATTTCCACTTCGGTGGCCGCACCGACTTTGATCACGGCAACACCGCCAGCCAATTTGGCTACGCGCTCTTGCAGTTTTTCCTTGTCGTAGTCGCTGGTGGCTTCTTCGATTTGCTGGCGGATTTGTTTCACGCGCGCTTCGATATCAGCCGCAGCGCCTGCGCCGTCGATGATGGTGGTGTTTTCTTTGCCCACTTCTACGCGAACAGCCGTGCCCAGGTCTTCCAGAGTCACTTTTTCCAGCGTCAGGCCAACTTCTTCGGCAATGACTTTGCCGCCTGTCAGGATGGCGATGTCTTCCAGCATGGCTTTGCGACGGTCGCCAAAGCCTGGGGCTTTAACGGCAACGACTTTCAAGATGCCACGGATGGTGTTGACCACCAGCGTAGCCAAGGCTTCGCCATCTACATCTTCAGCGATGATGAGCAGAGGACGGCCAGATTTAGCCACTTGCTCCAGCGTAGGCAGCAGTTCGCGGATGTTGCTGATTTTTTTGTCGTACAGCAGCACGAAGGGGTTTTCCAGAATGGCGGCTTGCTTTTCTGGGTTGTTGATGAAGTAGGGTGAGAGGTAGCCGCGGTCAAACTGCATGCCTTCGACCACATCCAGCTCGTTAGCCAAGCTCTTGCCGTCTTCTACGGTGATCACGCCTTCTTTGCCGACTTTGTCCATGGCGTTGGCGATGATTTCGCCCACATGCGCGTCAGAGTTGGCAGAGATGGTGCCCACTTGTGCGATTTCTTTGGAAGTGGTGGTGGCTTTAGATGCGGCTTTGAGCTGTTCGATCAGGGCTGCAACAGCTTTGTCGATACCACGCTTCAAATCCATGGGGTTCATGCCAGCGGCAACATATTTCATGCCTTCGCGCACGATGGCTTGCGCCAATACGGTGGCCGTGGTGGTGCCGTCACCTGCGTTATCAGCGGTTTTAGAGGCAACCTCTTTAACCATCTGCGCGCCCATGTTTTGCAGTTTGTCTTTGAGTTCGATTTCTTTGGCAACGGAAACACCGTCTTTGGTGACCAAAGGCGAACCGAAAGAACGCTCCAAGACCACATTGCGGCCTTTAGGACCCAGGGTGGTTTTCACGGCGTTAGCCAAAACATTTACGCCTTCAACCATGCGGGCGCGGGCGTCTGCGCCAAATACAACTTCTTTAGCAGCCATTGCTATTTCCTTCAATATCAAAAGAGGGTTCAAATCAGCGTTTCAGGCCGTCAAAATTGCCTGAGCAGCTATGAAAATTAAAGTTCGGTGCTTACTTCTCAACAACAGCAAACAGGTCATCTTCTTTCATGACCAGCAGCTCATCACCGTCAACTTTAACGGTCTGACCTGAGTATTTGCCGAACAGCACGCGGTCGCCAACTTTGACGCTCATGGCGATGCGGTCGCCGTCATCGTCTAAGCGGCCAGGGCCGACGGCCAAGATTTCACCTTGGTCGGGCTTTTCAGCAGCGTTGTCAGGGATAAAAATGCCAGAGGCGGTTTTGGTTTCGTTTTCGAGGCGTTTGACGATAACGCGGTCAGCCAAAGGGCGCAGTTTCACAAGTTTCTCCTTGAGACGATCTAAAAAAGAGGAAAAAAACGGGATGTACAGTGGTTTTTAGCACTCTCATCCAGCGACTGCTAATGATAAGAGCATTTGTTGGTATTTCAAGGGGAAAAAATAAAAATGCCCCAAAAGGGGCGTGCACAGCGATGCCAGCCGCAGCCTTAGGCGGCTTTTTCGGCTGATTCGCTAGCTGCTGCGGGGGCAGGCTGGGGCAGCGTTGCCCAGCGCCGCAGACCCTTTTGAAAAATGAAAATATTCGGTATTTGTATCAAGCGGCGGCCACCTTGGACACTGTTGTGCTCCTCTAGCGTGGTGTAGAGCATATTGATATCGATAACGCGCCCTTGCACGCCCGCTTTGTCTAAGGCCTCCAATACTTCTATGGTGTCACCTAAACGATAGGGGCGCACGGTCATGATGAGCAGGGCACAGAAAAAATTCGATAGCACGCTCCAGGCTGCAAAAAAAGCGACCGCACCAACAGCGGCAAAGCCAGAAAAGGCGGTCCACAGTACCGCCGCACTCACGCCCAGCACCTGCAGAGACATCAGCACGCTGCCGCTGATGATCAGCCAGCGCACCAAGCCTTTGATGGGCACTTCCAACTCTAGAGGCCAAGCGTAAGTGCGGGCACTGCGGCTGATGAGTTTACGCAGCGCATAGTGCAGCACTATGGAGCAAAAAATGATCAGCCCAATATGTGCTGCGGGCAGGGCGATATCGAGCCACTCACCGGCCCAAGAGGAAATAAAGTTGCGAAAACGATTCATGGGGCAAAAGCTTAACGCATCAGGGCAAGGCTGTGTTTCTAGTCTGAATTTAGGCTGAAGAAATATGAATAGGGGGTTAAAATGGGGTCTTCGCCCGACTGTTGCGTTGTGGCCAGACTCTTTCCTTTGCTGCAAGGGCCTGCCACTCAGTGCCCCAGGCGGAATCCTGAAATGCAAAGTACGCTCAACCCGCACTCCATGCAATCGAGTAGCGGGTTTTTTGTGGAAAAAATTCAGGGATTTTTCAGATTGGTCTGGAAAAATTGCGCCCGCATAGTTTTTTTAAGGTTTTTATCAACATGAAATACGCTTCTTTGAACGAGTTTTTGGCCTATGTTGCTGGGCGCAACCCCGGGCAGCCTGAGTTTTTGCAGGCTGTGACCGAGGTGATGGAAAGCCTGTGGCCTTTTATCGAAGCTCATCCTAAATACGCGGATCAAGCCCTGCTGGAACGCCTGGTTGAGCCTGAGCGCGTTGTCATGTTCCGCGTGTCTTGGACAGACGACCACGGCCAAGTACAAGTCAACCGCGGCTACCGCATCCAGCACAGCATGGCCATAGGCCCCTATAAAGGCGGTTTGCGTTTTCACCCATCCGTCACCCTGTCTGTGTTGAAGTTCTTAGCGTTTGAACAAACTTTCAAAAACGCTTTGACTACTCTGCCCATGGGCGGCGGCAAAGGCGGCTCTGACTTTGACCCCAAAGGCAAAAGCCCAGCCGAAGTCATGCGTTTTTGCCAAGCATTTGTGCAAGAGCTGTTCCGCCATGTGGGCGCTGATACCGATGTGCCAGCCGGTGATATCGGCGTGGGCGGTCGCGAAGTGGGCTTTATGGCCGGCATGTATAAAAAACTGGCGAACAATGCGGCCAGCGTGTTCACAGGCAAAGGTTTGTCTTTCGGCGGCTCTTTGATTCGCCCCGAAGCCACAGGCTACGGCACGGTTTACTTTGCGGATGAAATGCTCAAAACCCGTGGCAAATCCTTCAAAGGCTTGCGCGTGTCGGTATCTGGCTCAGGCAATGTGGCGCAATACGCGGTAGAAAAAGCCATGGCTTTGGGCGCTAAAGTCATCACTGTGTCAGATTCGAGCGGCACGGTGATTGAGGAAGACGGCTTTACCCCCGAAAAACTGGCAATTTTGATGGATGTGAAAAACCACCACTATGGCCGCGTCAGCGATTACGCTGCGCGTACAGGCGCTAAATTTGAAGCGGGTGTGCGCCCTTGGCATATTCCTGTGGATGTGGCCCTGCCTTGCGCGACGCAAAATGAATTAGACGAAAACGATGCCAAAACCCTGATTAAAAACGGCGTGATCTGTGTGGCCGAAGGCGCAAATATGCCATCGACCATCGAAGCGGCCAAAGCTTTTGAAGCAGCAGGTGTGCTGTATGCCCCTGGTAAAGCATCGAACGCGGGTGGTGTGGCCACCTCTGGTTTGGAAATGAGCCAGAATGCCATGCGCCTGTCTTGGACGCGGGAAGAAGTGGATGCGCGCCTGTTGATGATCATGCAAGGCATCCACGCTGCTTGTTTGAAACATGGCAAACGCGCTGATGGCAGCGTCAGTTACATCGACGGCGCCAATATCGCTGGCTTTGTGAAAGTCGCCGATGCCATGCACGCGCAAGGTGTGATTTAAGCCTAGGCCTAACCCACCTCAACAAAAGCCACTCTGCGTAGTGGCTTTTTTTGATGGCGCGTTTTTGCTATTTTGTGAAGATGATGAAGGTCTTTACTATTGAAAAGTGAGCTGCTCAGGCAGATTTGACGGCTTAAAAGACCGAAAAAGCATTTAAAAATATCATGTTGAGAGGCTGTTTGAAGGGCGCCCTGTTGATTGTTCCAAAAAACAGTGTAATTCTTGGCTTTTTGCCAAATAAGGAGATTTTGTTCCACTGATGGAATAATCTAAACCAGTTTTTGCTCTAGGCAAGCCGCATGGCTGCCTTTACCATTAGGCTATCTCCCAGCAAGCCGTAAAGGGTAAAAATGAACAGTGCCATGGATAGTCATTGGTTGATCCCTAGCCGCCGACACGATTTAGGCGGTGGTTTTGTGGTGGCGCGGGTGCTGCCTTACCGCCAGCGCCGCATGGTTGGGCCTTTTGTGTTTTTTGACCATATGGGGCCTTTGGATATAGCAGCTGGCGCGCCGAAAAATCTGGATGTACGCCCGCATCCGCATATTGGCTTGTCCACCGTCACTTATTTATATAGCGGCGCCATGACGCATCGTGACAGCTTGGGCTTCCATCAAGAAGTGCAGCCCGGCGAAGTCAATTGGATGACCGCTGGTAGCGGCATCACGCATAGCGAACGGTTGGAATACGCCCGTGCCCACGGCGCACATATGCATGGCATACAGGCTTGGGTGGCGCTGCCGAATGAGGCGGAAGAATGTGCCCCTAGCTTTACCCATTACGCAGGTGCGACGCAATTGCCAGAATTTGCCGAGGGCGGTGTGCAAGGCCGCTTGATTGCGGGTGCCAGCGCGGGCATGCAGGCTGCGGTGCAAACCCATTCGCCCTTGTTTTATTGGCATTGGCAAATGCAAGCCGGCAGCCGCCGTAGTCTAGCGGCCGAGTACAGCGAACGCGCGGTGTATGTGGCGCAAGGCGAAGTGGAAATTGCTGGACAAAAGCTCGGCGCTGGGCAGATGTTGGTGCTGCCCGCCGCAGGTACGGTGGATATTCGTGCTGTGCAAAACAGCACCGTCATGCTGTTGGGCGGCGAGCCTGTCGGTGAACGCTTTATTGATTGGAATTTCGTGTCTTCATCTAAAGAGCGCCTGGCGCAAGCCCGCGCCGATTGGCAGGCTGGGCGGATGAAGTTGCCTGTGGGCGATACCGAAGAATTTATCCCTTTGCCTTAAGGTAAAGCCGCATACTTTGAAAGGAAAAAACATGACTTTGAAATTACAAGTGATCGTGGGTAGCACGCGCCCAGGCCGTATTGGCCTGCCTATTGCCCAGTGGTTTGCCGAGTTTGCCCAGCAGCACAGCGATTTTGAAGTGGAGCTGGTGGATTTGGCACACTTCAATCTGCCCGTGTACGACGAACCCGTACACCCCCGTATGCAGCAATACGAACACGAACACACGAAGCGCTGGAGTGCCAAGGTGCAAGCGGCGGATGCCTATGTTTTCGTCACGCCTGAATACAATTTTGGTCCCCCACCCGCGCTCTTGAATGCACTCAACTATGTGTATAGCGAATGGAATTACAAACCCTGCGCTTTTGTCAGTTACGGCGGTTTATCGGGCGGTATGCGTGCGGTGCAGATGGAAAAGCAATTGGTCACCACGCTGAAAATGATGCCTATGGTGGAAGCCGTGGCCTTGCCTATGGTGTGGAATCAATTGGGTGAAGCAGGGCAGTTCGTCTCGAATGATTTGGTGGACGATTCGGCTAAAGCCATGCTGGCCGAACTGGCGCGTTGGGCGGCTGCGCTCAAACCTATGCGCGGCTAAGCGACCTAGGCAGCAGCAGCAACAGGCGCACAATAGCGCCTGTTTTTGTTTTTTTCAGGAAGTGTTGCCATGACTAGCCCCGCCGCCCTTAGCGCCGCTGCCTTGCATACCCCTATGCTGGATTTGTTGCGGTGCCGTTACCCCATCATGCTCGCGGGCATGGGCGGTGTGGCGCGCAGTGCTTTGGCTGCGGCAGTGGCGCATGGCGGTGGTTTTCCTGTTATGGGTATGGTGCGCGAGCCTGTGGCCTTGATTGAGCGCGAAGTGGCTGCTTTGCGCGCGGCTACCCATGAGGATTTGCACTTTGCCATCAATTTGATACCCGCCTCCGACAGCCCACAGCATGTGCAGGCGCAAATTGCCGCTTGCTTGCGTCTGCGTGTACCCGCTGTGGTGTTGTTTTGGGAAGTCGATCAAGCACTGGTGCGCCAGCTCAAAGCGCAAGGGGTGCAGGTGATACATCAAATTGGCAATCGCCGTGACGCGGCAATGGCGCTGGAAGCGGGCTGTGATGCCTTGATTGTGCAAGGCTTAGAGGCTGGAGGCCATGTGCGCGGCATGGCATCCACCTTGAGCCTACTACCCGAAATAGTAGCGTTGGCTGGCTGCGTACCTGTGGCCGCATCGGGCGGAATTGCTTCAGGCCAGGCCCTGGTCGCTGCCTTGGCCCTGGGCGCACAAGCGGTGAGTATGGGTAGTGCTTTTTTGGCGACGCATGAATCTTTTGCCCACCCTTATCACCGCCAGCGCCTAGTGGATGCCCAAGCAGAGGACACGGTCTATACCAACATTTTTGCTCGCAATTGGGCGATTGCTGCGCCCGTGCGTGTGCTGCCCAATGCTGTGACGCGTGGCGAATATGCACATTTGGGTGAAGCCGAGAAAAACCAGCCCATAGCCCATCAAGACGGCGGGCAGCCGATTTATTTATTCTCCACCGATTCCCCTGCCATAGATGCCACAGGCCGCATCGAAGACATGGCCTTGTATGCAGGCCAGTCCGTCGGGCAGATTCATCGTGTCGTGAGCGCGGCGCAGCGCATCAACCATATCATGCACGAGGCAGAAAATTGCTTACAAAAACTCAGGGGCTGATTTTGTTTGCTCGTTTATAGCGACAATAGGGCTGTTATGCATA
>CAZSPW010000061.1:0-11348 GCA_964608575.1 uncultured Burkholderiaceae bacterium
ATTGCTGGGGTCGTCCAGCAGAGAGTTACGCCCCTTTTGTGACGGTGCTAGTTCCAGTTTGGACAGGTTGTAGAACGGATAGCCCGTGGCCGACTGCATCACGCTACGGATGATGCTTTCTGGCTTGCCTTTGTACTGATTGAAGATTTCCAGTGCCTGGGCCTTGGTGGGAGCCAGTAGGCAATCGAAACGACGCAGCACAGTGAGCGGCAAAATGACTTTGCGGTATTCGTTGCGTTTGTACGGTCCGCGTAGCAGGTTGCAGATACTCCATATGTCATTGGCAAGCTGGCGGTGGGTTTCTGTGTTCATATATGAGTATTGGGAGAGAGCCGCGAAGTCTAGCACTGGGTGCAAGGCCTGCCCCTTACGCGTTTATCATCTTGAATATGGCGAAATACCAAATCAGCGTGAAAGTGCGCCCCGAATACCTGCCCGATCGCTCCAACCCCGAGGCGAACGAGTATGTGTTTGCCTACCATGTGACCATCACCAATACGGGGCAGATTGCCGCGCAGGTGATCGCCCGCACTTGGAATATCAACCACGCCAGCGGCCTGCATGAAAAGGTCAAAGGCTTGGCTGTTGTCGGGCATCAGCCGCTGCTGCAGCCGGGCGAGGTGTTTGAGTACAGCTCGGGCTGCGTGCTGACCACGCCCACGGGCATGATGCACGGCAGCCTGTTTTGCATCGCCGAGGATTGCGAAAAGTTCGAAGCCATCATCCCCGTGTTTGTGCTCGATGCCCTCTCGCCTTCAGGCCGCACCCTGCACTGAATTGGCTCATCCAAATTCGCGGCAAAATAGCCCCTTTGCCGCAGCGCACCATTGCCAAGTGGATTTTTTGGCATGTTTTCGGCATTTCAGGCCGTCAAATCTGCCTGAGCAGCTCATTTATTGATAGTAGTTCTAAGAAGGTAAAACCATGAAAATTGCAGTTTTGGCTGGCGACGGCATCGGCACCGAAATCATCCACGAAGCCAAGCGCGTGCTGAACGCGCTGGATTTGAAAATCGAGATGGAAGAGGCGCTGGTCGGCGGCGTGGCTTATGCGGCGCACGGCCATCCCCTGCCCGAAAGCACGGTGGCGATTGCCAAGGCCGCTGACGCGGTGCTGTTTGGCGCTGTGGGCGATTTTCAGTACGACACTTTAGAGCGCCACCTGCGCCCCGAACAAGCGATTTTGGGCATACGCAAAGCCATGGGCCTGTTTGCCAATTTCCGCCCCGCGATTTGCTACCCCGAGCTGACGCACGCTTCTAGCTTGAAGCCTGAATTGGTAGCGGGTTTGGATTTGCTCATCATCCGCGAGCTGACGGGCGATATTTACTTTGGTGCGCCGCGTGGCCGCCGCATTGCGCCCGACGGCCCGTTTGCCGGCAGCGAAGAGGGTTTTGACACCATGCGCTATAGCCGCCCCGAGATTGAGCGCATTGCCCATGTAGCCTTTAACGCCGCGCGCAAACGCAGCAAGCGCGTGACCAGCGTGGACAAAAACAATGTGCTGGAAACTTTCCAATTGTGGAAAGAAGTGATGACTGAGGTGGGCAAGCAATACCCCGATGTGCAGCTCGACCATATGTTGGTGGACAACGCCGCCATGCAGCTGGTGAAAGAGCCGAAACAGTTTGATGTGCTGGTGACGGGCAATATGTTTGGCGATATTTTGAGCGACGAGGCCTCTATGCTGACAGGCTCTATCGGCATGCTGCCTTCGGCCAGCCTGAACGATGCCAAGCAAGGTTTGTACGAGCCTAGCCACGGCAGCGCCCCTGATATTGCAGGCAAAGGCTTGGCCAATCCGCTGGCGACGATTTTGTCTGCCGCCATGATGCTGCGTTTCTCGCTCGATCAAGCCGAAGCCGCGGATCGCATTGAAACCGCCGTGAAAAAGGTGCTGGCGCAAGGCCTGCGCACAGCTGATATTTACAGCGCAGGCACTACGAAAGTATCGACCAGCCAAATGGGCGATGCGGTGTTGAAAGCCCTGTAAGCCCTGTAACAGTCACGCCCATGTCCTCCCCCATCCTCGTTGCCCACAGCGTCAGCAAAACCTATGCTGAAGGCAAGCTGCGCACGGAAGTGCTGCGCGGCATCGACTTTGCCGTCGCTAGCGGCGAGGTGCTGGCTATTGTGGGCGTGTCAGGCTCGGGCAAAAGCACCCTGCTGCATCTGCTGGGCGGCTTGGATAGCGCCAGCAGCGGCCGCGTGGAATTGCTGGGGCGCGATTGGGCCGCCATGAATGCGGCGCAGCAAGGCGCGTGGCGTAATCAGCATTTGGGTTTTGTGTATCAATTTCACCATTTGCTGCCCGAATTTTCTGCCCTGGAAAATGTGGCCATGCCGCTGTTGATACGCCGTGAAAAACGCGAGGCCGCGCTAGCCGCCGCCAAAACCGTTTTGGAACAAGTAGGGCTGGGGCAGCGCCTGGAACACCGCCCCGCCGAGCTGTCAGGCGGCGAACGCCAACGCTGCGCCATCGCCCGCGCCTTGGTCACGCAGCCCGCTTGCATTTTGGCTGACGAACCCACGGGCAATTTAGACCGCAGCAATGCCGACACGGTGTTCCATTTGATGCTGCAATTGGCACGCGAGCGCGGCACGGCGCTGGTGATCGTCACCCACGACTTGGATTTAGCCGCTAAATGCGATAGGCAGTTGCATTTAAATTTAGGGCAATTTAGCGAATATTCGGCGGCAAATCTGCCTGAGCAGCTCACTTCTTCATAGCAAAAGAGTCTTTGCATGAACGCCTGGATAGACACCCACGCCCATTTGGATGTCTGGTCTGGCGCTGAAAACGCCAGTCTTGCCGCGCAATATCGCGCCGCTGGCGTGGCGCAGGTGCTGCTGCCTGCGGTTGCGCCAAATAATTTTGATACGGTACGCCATTTAGCGCAGCAATTGGGTTGCGGCTATGCCCTGGGCATACACCCTTTATATGTGGCGCAAGCTGGCGCTAACGCCGTGGATGCACTGGCAGCGGCGCTGCAGCAATATCAGCACGACGCGCAACTGCTGGCTGTGGGTGAAATCGGGCTGGATTTTTTTCTGCACGAGCTGAAAACCGAGCCGCTGCGCCAGCAGCAAATCGATTGCTATCGCGCACAAATTCGTTTGGCGCAGCAATACCGCCTGCCTGTGCTTTTGCATGTGCGCCAGTCTGTGGATGCAGTGTTAAAAGAGCTGCGCGCCGCGCGCTTTGCCCATGGCGGCATTGCCCATGCGTTTAATGGCTCTATGCAGCAGGCGAAGCAGTTTTTAGATCTGGGCTTTAAATTGGGCTTTGGCGGTGCTTGCACTTTTGCGCGCGCGCGCCATTTGCAGCAATTGGCGCGCGATTTGCCGGCTGCTGCCATCGTCATGGAAACCGACAGCCCCGATATGCCGCCCACTTGGCTGTACACACCCAAACAGGCACGCGATGCAGGAGCGCAGCAAGCGCCCAACACACCATTACAGTTGCCAGCCATCGGCGCTTTTGTGGCTGAACTGCGCGGAATAGATGCGGCAGACTGGGCAGCACAAACCTGTGCCAACGCCTGCGCTGCGCTACCGCGCTTGGCTGCGTTATTGCAGGCAAAATCAGTATAAAAAGAGGAGCTGCTCAGGCAGATTTGGCGGCCTAAAAACGCGTTTTTGTAGATGAAAATACTACCAATCGCCCGAAGCACCACCGCCGCCAAAATCCCCACCGCCGCCTGAGCCGAAACCGCCACCAAAGCCGCCGCCGTCGAAGCTGCCGCCACCCCAGCCACCGCTAGGCAGGCCGCCGCCAAAAACCACGGGGCCGCTGCCACGGCTGCTGACGACCAGCAAGGCATAGAAAAATACCAATACGGCAGCGCCTAGGCCGAGCAAGAGCAGGTGAGAAATCGCCCAAACCAAAGCCCCTGCGCCCAAGGCTGTGGCAAAAGCGCCGAGTTTATTGCCCAAAACGCTGCTAACCACGCTGGCGGCTATCGGCACAAAAAACAAAGCCAGCAAAGCAAAATTCATCAGGCTCTCGAACCAACTCTGGCCTTTACCAGCCTGCCCTTGCGCTTCAGGTTCTGGCAACGCTTCGCCTGCAATGCGCGCGGTGATTTGATCCACTGCGGCATTCAAGCCGCCAGCAAAATCCCCTGCACGAAACGCAGGTTGTATGGCCTGATTGATGATGCGTTTGGCAGCCAGATCGGGGATGGCACCCTCTAGCGCCTTAGCCACTTCGATACGGATTTTGCGGTCTTGCAAGGCCACTACGATAAGTAAGCCATCGCCCACATCTTTGCGCCCTATTTTCCAAGCATCGCCCACGCGATTGGCATAGGCAGCAATGTCTTCAGGCGCGGTGCTGGGCAGCAGCAAAATCACGATTTGGCTGCCTTTGTCTTTTTCAAAGGCGGCCAATTTGTTTTCTAGCTGCGTTTTTTGCTCGGCGCTTAAGCTGCCGGTTTGGTCGATGACGCGGGCGTTTAAAGCGGGAATGGCTTGCAGGCCGTCATCACTGGCGGCGTGCGCGCATACGCCCAGCACAGCCAGGGCGCAAAACAGCCAAACGCGCAGCCATACCGCCATATGCCGCCTTAGCGTTTACTTCTGCCCAAAATCCACCGTTGGTGGGGTGGAGATTTGCGCCTCGTTGGCTACCGTAAAGCTGGGTTTGACTTGGTAGCCAAATACCATGGCCGTTAAATTGGTGGGGAAGCTGCGCGTCAGGATGTTGTATTCCTTGATGCTGGCGATATAGCGATTGCGCGCCACCGTGATGCGGTTTTCCGTGCCTTCCAAGCTCACACGCAAATCCTGAAAACCCTGATTGGCTTTTAAATCAGGATAGCGTTCGGCCACCACCATCAGGCGGCTGAGCGCGCCTGATAACTCGCCCTGCGCTTGCTGGAATTTGGCAAAGGCTTCGGGATCATTCAGGGTTTCGGGGCTGACCTGCATAGCGGTGGCTTTAGCGCGCGCTTCGATCACCTTAGTCAGGGTTTCCTGCTCGAAATTGGCTTCGCCTTTGACGGCATTGACGATGTTCGGGATCAAATCCGCGCGGCGCTGGTATTGGTTCAGTACCTCGCTCCAGGCGCTTTTGGTTTCTTCGTCTAGGCGCTGAAAATCGTTATAGCCGCAGCCTGTTAAAGACAGAATAGAGAAAAATAGAGCCAGTGCAGTGAGCCAGCGTTTCATAGATTTGCTCCTTTAAAGGGTTTAACGGCGCACCCAAATGCCCACGGGCGCATCGGGGTTGCCATTGAAGTCTTTCCAATAATAATCGCGCGCTAGCTGCACGCGCAGCTTTTTGAAGGCCTCGTAATCGGTTTCGCGCGGTGACCACACCACATAACGGATTTGGTTGCGGTGCAGCCAATTGGCGGGGTCAGGCAGCTCACCTTTATAAAAGGCCAACATATCGTCTTTGCGGTTGCGGATCGTGCCCCAGCTTTTGCCCCAAGTGAACAAATGCATAGGCCAGCCGATATAAACAGGCTTGAGTGCAAAAGACGACAGCGCCGCGCCCGGGGTGAAGTTGTCTGCTGCCACATGCTCCAGCACCGTGCCTGGGGGCGCATTTTTCAGGTACTCCAGCATATCGCCCACGGGTTTGTCGTGGGTCAGCCAGGCCGTGCCGTCGAGCTGGCCTTTATGCTGATTGATGTAAAAGGCTTTGTAGTGCGGCACCAAATAATAAGCGTGCGCCAAGCTGGGTATCAAAATCATGGCATAGAGCACGACGCGCACGGCCATGTTTTTGATGTCATAAGCCAGCCAAGCTGCCATGAGGAAAGCAAAAAGGTAAATCCAAGCCAGCCACTTCATGCCGGTGTTGATGCGGATGTTTTCGCCGCCCATGCCGTCTTTGACATAGAAGGTTTCTGATACCAGCATGAGCACCACATAAGCCGCGATCACATACCAGGCGAATAAACGGCTTTCTTTTTTCAGCGCCAACAGCGCCACCATGATGATCACAGGCCAGTTTTGCAGCAGGATCAATAGGAAGGGGCTTTTTTGTGACCACGGCACCAGTTTGATGGGCGTGCCCAAAGAGTTGAGCGCGAAATAGCTGAGGAAAGGGTAGGCCAGCAAAAAGCCAAAGGCCAAGCTGCCCATAGCCAGCACCCAAGGGATGGGCAATTTGGCGCGCCAGCAGTACAGCAGCCAGCCGATATAAGTCAGCACGATCAGCGGGAAAATCCACGCATTGCATAAGAGCGATAGCGGCACGCTGAAAGACATGGCGTACACATAAACGCTTTTACGCCCATCGCGCAGCCACAGCAACATGGATGATGCATACATGATGAGCACTAATAACGCCGATACGGGTGGGTGGTAGTCACCAATGATCAGGGTGTAGCCAAAAGACTCCAGCGGATAGCTCATGATCTCGCGCCCACCGCCCGCAAAAAATGGGGCGATGCTGGTGCGCAATTCGGCCGAGCCGATAAAGCGCATAGAGGCGATGATGGGCCAATCGTTGAATTGCGGCGTGCGCAACCACTCGATGAACGGAATCACGCCAGAGGCGCCCATCAATACCGCAAAAGTCAGCACCCAGGCGTAAGTTTTCGAGCGAGTGTGGTAGGCCGTGGTTTGCCACACCAAGCTGGCGGCATAGGCAAACACCAAGGGGAAGGCCAGGTTATAGGCGTAGCCTGGGCCGATATCAAAAATACGCGCCAACAATGCTGCGGCGTAATGCTGAAAAGCGTAATAGCAATCGAAAACGGTAGGTGCCATCCATAAATTCGGTGGCGGCAGCGTCCCGCCTTGGGCATAGTTGGCGATAAAGAACATATCGGTGATGTGTTCCGTGCCAGTGTGGATATTCGGGTCAGACCAGCGCCAGAAGAATGCCCAAGCAAAACCGAGGAAAAAGGCCGCGTCGTTTTTCACCCAGAGCCAAACATCCGTTTGGTTTTTAATCAAGATGATGCAGGCGATGACAAACAGCAGAGGATAGGCCAAGCGCAAATCGTCAAAACCGCGCAGATGTTCAACAAAGAACATGGCGAGCAAACCCGTAGCGACCACAATAGCGCGAGCCAGCGCGAACACGGGCACGCGTTTGGCCAGCAGCGCGCCAGCGGCCAAATTGACCAGATAGAGCCAGCCGAGCATCAGCCCCAAATACAGCATATTCATGGCTTTACTTCCTTATCCACACCCCAACCAAGGGGTCTTTACCAAACTCTTGCCATGAATAAGCGTGGCCGATTTGCGCGTGGATCTTGGCCTGCACTTGCGCGCTCATCGGTTTGCGTGCAGTCACTAAAACATAGCGTACACGGTTTTGTAGCAGCCAATCAGCCGCCTCTGGGTTTTCGCCTTTGTAGAGCAGCTCAATATTGTGTGCGATGCGCCCGATATAGGGCGGGCCGCCACGCCAGAGGTTTTGGTGGTTAATCCAGCCAATCAGGCTAGGCTGCTCGGCCAGCAGTGCCATACCTGATTGATCCATATAGGCTTCGTAGCCGACTTCTTCCAGCACGATGCCTTTGGGTGCGCCTTTGAGGTAGTCAAACAGGTCTTTTTGCGCCCAAGAGCGCCCTGGTATCCAGCCTTCACCAGATAAATTACCCCAGTTGTCACGCGGGATTTTGCTGGCGCCATATACCAGGTCAAAGACATGAAAGCTCAGCAGTAGCGCCACCGTTGCGGCCGCATAGCGCGCCCATTTTTGCTGGGTTTGCACCACCAAATGCCCCGCTATGCCGACCAATACCAAGACAAAAGTCCAAGACCAATATTTGAGCGTGGTGTTAAAGCGCGAGGGTGTGCCACCACGGCTGTCATCAAACACAAAAAACTCGGTAAACACCAGCACTGCGATGCAGGTGATGGCCAAAAAGCGCAGCATCCCTGTCTTGTCCTTAGTGGCCAAGCCCAGAGCCGCCAATACCCATAGCGGCCACATCAAAATCAAGTATTGAATCAGGGGGGAGTGCTGATCCGCCGCCACCATCTTCAACCCTACGCCTAAAGACGAAGGCAGGAAGTAAGAGAAGAAGGGCTGCAATAAAATCGTGGTGCCGACAAAGCCCAGCGCCATGTATAGCCACTGCTCTTTGAGTTGGGCGCGGTGTATGTAGAGAAACGCCGCTTCAATCAAAAACAGCAGCGGCAAAATCCACATATTCATGGCTATGGGCAGAATCATCATGGCACCCATGAGCACAGGCACTAGCTTGGGCACGACAAATTGCTGGCGAATTTGGTAGGCCATGAGCAAACACAACAGTGCCGCGAGCAAAAAGCCGCCCAGCACTGCGTGGAAGTCACCAATGTGCATAAAGTAGCCCATGACTTCCATGGGTAAATCCAGTTTGTTTTGTGGCGTGAAGATGCTGCGCGCCCATTCGCCCGCCTGGTTTTCATATGCCCCCATGAAGCGCACATTGGCCCAAGAGTGGGTCAGCGGATCCATATCGGGGAAGATGAGATAGGTAAAGGGCGCCACGCCCGTGCCGCCAGCCAAGAGCGCGACGATGATCAGGGCGCGCCACCACAGGCTTTCATTGGGGTCTTTTTGTAGCAAGGCCCATTGGCGCATGCTGGCCCAAGCCGTCATCCCGATCAAACCGATGATGGTGGCAAAGGCAAAGTGGTAATTCACGCCAACGCTAAAGTGCATGATGCGTCCCATCAGTGCGGCGGCGTAGTGCTGTAGGCCGTAATACATATCTAGCTGATGGCCAGCTAGCCACATATCGGGCGGTGGCAGGGTGACGCCGGTGCGGTAGCTGGCAATCAACTCCAAATTCATCAGTTTTTCTGTGCCGCCGTCCAGGTTGGGAAAAATCATGCGCCAAGCCAAGCCCCAGGCAAAGCAGGCAGCAAAAGCCATGACCTCTTCCTGCATATCGAGCCAGTCGTGGCGGCGCAAATACGCCAATGCCAGTGCCGCCACTAAGCCGATGGGCATGAGGTAGCCCAAATCGCCCAGGCCGACAAAATGTTCGACAAAGAAAAACACCAAGACCACCGCCAATAGCCCCGTGATGGTGGCCAAGGTGAAGTTTTTCAGGCGTGGATAAAGCGCCAAGCCCGCGCCAAGGATGATGCTGAACCATATGGCAATAGTCAGCAGAAGATAGAGTTGCTTCATAGGGCTGTTGGATTAACGGTGCGCGAAATGGTTGTTAGCGGCCAAAAAGCCTTTTTTATTGCCGCAGTCAAAGCGTTGGCCGTGGAAGGCAAAGCCGTAGCTGGGGGTGCCCGCCAAGCTGCGCGAGATGGCGTCCGTGAGCTGGATTTCGCCGCCCGCGCCTTTGGTAGAGCGCGTCAGCTCATCCATGACGCTGGGCATCAAGATATAGCGCCCGACCACCGTCCAGTTGCTGGGCGCTTCTTCCCGCGCAGGTTTTTCTACCAAAGCCTCAATCGGCATGGCGCGCGGCAGGGTGTGGGCGTCTTCGCTGTGGCGCGGCGCAATCACGCCGTATTGATTCACTTGCGCCCAATCGACTTGTTCCACCGCCAAGATATTGCCAGGATCGACCTGGTAGGCGTCCATCATTTGGCTCAGCACGCCCGTGCTTTTGCCGTCAATCAAATCATCGGGCAGCAGCACGGCAAAAGGTTCGTCCTCGCCAATCAAAGGCTTGGCTTGTAGCACGGCATGACCCAGCCCCAGCGGTTCTGGCTGGCGGATATAGACGCAGTTGACATGGGGCGGAATGATGTTTTGCACGCGCTCGAGCGCCTCGAGTTTGTTTTTGGCTTTCAGCTCGGCTTCTAGTTCGCGGTCTTTGTCGAAATAGTCTTCAATGGCGCGTTTGTGGCGGCCGGTGATGAAAATCAGGGTTTCGCAACCTGCCTCTATGGCCTCTTGCACCGCGTAATCAATGATGGGGCGGTCAACGATAGTGAGCATTTCTTTGGGTATGGATTTGGTCGCGGGTAAAAAGCGCGTGCCCAAACCCGCCACGGGGAATATCGCTTTTTTAATCGGTTTCATGGCTTTAGCTGCTGTCATCGTCCATCCTTTGCGCCCGTTTATACCCAGGGCCTTGTGCTGTAAAAATCAAAAACGAAGATTGTGCCGCCAAACTTCGGGTAAACCTTGGGGGCGGCGCTAGAAAATACCCCTAGGCGTGCCCCAAGTGGCACAATGCCGCGCATTACTGCCAAGTCACGGAAATACGCCCGATGTTGCTCGAATCTGCCCTAGCCTATGTGCACCTAGCCTTTATTTTTTCACTGATTGTGTTCCAAGGCTCGCTGGCGGCTTTGTTGCGCGCCGAATGGTTCAACGCCGCTGTGCTGACCCGCTTGCAGCGCATCGTGCTGATCAATAAAGCGGCTATGGCCTTGGTGATCGCCACCGGTGTGGCGCGATTTTTTTGGGGTATCAAGCCCGCCGCTTGGTATTTGGCCAACCCTTTGATGCACGCCAAATTGACGCTGGTGCTGATCATGCTGGTGCTGGCGCTGCCTAGCTACCGCGCCGTCAAAAATTGGCAAAAAGCCTACGCTGCCACAGGCGCGCTGCCTACTGGCGTAGCTATTCAAAGTGCGCGCCGTTGGGCCATGCGCAGCAGCCATTTGATGCTGCTCATCCCTGTTTTTGCGGTATTGATGGCCAACGGCTATAGCAGTTTGCGCCTCTGGTAATCGCGGTATGCGCATTTTGATCCCTTACGCAGCTTGGCTGCCAGAAGCAGCCGATGATTTGCCCCTGCCTGCGCTGCATCATTTACTATCAAAAATGGAGCTATCCAGGCAATATCTGCGGCCTGAAACGGCTTTTTACTACTTCAAACATGAAGCAGATTTGGCGGCCCTGCATGGCTTGCAGGGGGCAGACAGTGGCCGCTTGGCTTTAACTGCCCTGCAACGCCAGCAAACGGGCTTGATGCCTGCCGCGGGTGAAAGCTGGGGGCGCATCAGTCTATGCCAGTGGCAGATAGGTATGAATGACGGGCAATTGCGCGCCCCAGCACAACTGAGCGTGACGCAAGAAGAAGCACAAGCCCTATGGCAGACACTCACGCCCCTGCTGGCCGAGCGCGGCCTGGCGATGGAGGCCTACCCCGTGCTGCCGCCTTATGCCCGCCATGTGCGCGTGACGGGACTGTTCGCCGATTTGGCTTGTGCTAGGGTGGAGCGCGTGGCGGGACTGGAGTTGCGCGATTATCTGCCCCGCGCCCAAGCGGGCACTGCGCAAGCAGCTTGGCAAAATCTGTTGGCCGAGGTGCAGATGCAGCTCTACCAGCACCCTGTGAACCATGCCCGCGAAGCGCGGCGCCAAGCCAGCCTCAACAGTATTTGGCTCGATGGCGTGGGCGCATTACCTGCAGGTTTTGCCCCTGCCCAAGTGGACATCATCCCCGACTTGCAGCAAGCGGCGGAACGCGGCGA
>CAZSPW010000062.1:0-11225 GCA_964608575.1 uncultured Burkholderiaceae bacterium
GTTGGGCAGCTTCTGCTCTGCCTTTAAGGGAGCCATATTTTTTAAGCTTGTTCTTTGGCTAGAACATAGCCTACACCGCGTACGGTCAGGATACGCTGTGGATTTTTTACATCGGTTTCAATTGCTTGGCGAATACGGCCAATATGCACATCAATAGAACGATCAAAAGCTTCCAATTCGCGTCCGCGTACAGCTTCCATGATTTGATCGCGGGTGAGTACCCGGCCTGCGCGTTGTGCCAGTGTGTGGAGCAAATCAAATTGGTAGGCAGTTAGTTCACATATTGCATCATTGAGGCGCACCGTTCTGGTATTGGGATCTATGGTCAGGGAGCCAAAGCGCAGCGCTTGCTGGGCTTGCTCATCGTTACCATGTGCTTGTACATTGGCGCGGCGTAACAGTGCTTTGATGCGCGCCAATAACTCGCGTGGCTCGAATGGCTTGGCTAAGTAATCGTCAGCGCCTAGTTCTAAGCCAATGATGCGATCGAGTGGGTCGCCTTTGGCGGTGAGCATCAAAATTGGTAAGGCAGGCAGAGCATGACGCAGGCGTTGGCAGGTTTGTAGCCCATCTGTGCCTGGCATCATGACATCTAAAATCAGCGCATCTGGCGGCGCAGCTTGTGCCTCCAAGAGCGCGTGCAAGACAGCATCACCTGAGGGGTGTGACTGGAAAGCAAACCCCGCTTCTTGTAAGTATTCGCCGACCATGCCAGTCAAACGGGCATCGTCATCGGCCATCCAGATGGTTTGCATGGTTGTGTTCCTCTTAGCTGCGCGGAATTTTTAATCCCTGTCTTGATCGTCGTGCTTTTTCTTACGCTGCTCTTGTCGATGAGCGCGACGCTCTTTTTGCCAATTGGCCATTTTTTGACGCTGTTCAGGGCTGAGAATTTTGGCCAGAGCGAACTGATGCTCTAGGCGCAATTTACTCATGGCCTCAAACTGCTTGACCTCCTGTTGGCGTAGGCTTTCTAGGCGTGCGGAGTCCAAAGTGGGTGCAGCCCAAGCCGCACTGCGCTCGGCCTGGAGTTGGAGAGTTTGGGCACGCTGAGCTTTGATGGCGGCTTGTTGTTTTTCGTGCAGGGCTTTGAGCTGGCTTTGTTGTTCCGCAGTCAAATTGAGCTTTTTCGCCATTCTGTCTAGGTGCGGCGACCCCTGTTTTTGCTGCATGCTGCCGTGATTTGCATGATGCTCCATCCAAGGATAGGCCTGCACAGCCGTACTTAAGCCTAAGATGGTGGCGAATATGGCCAAGGAGGATGTCCAGAAACGGTTTTTCATGATGCGCAATCCTTGTAGCAATAATAGGGAAGTCTGCAGTGTCGTAATCGGGCGTAAAGCTCCGCTAGACCTTGAGTAAATTCGGGGTAAATTTGCCAGAATCTTGGCTGAATTTTGTATGCCCTAATGGTGATGATGCTGGCTTTGTACGGGCTGCTCTGTTGCACCTGCGTTGGCTATTGTCGGCGCAGAGGCGAGTACCGGCACTTGCACATTTTGGCTTTGACCGTTTGCGAAATACAGCTCTAAAGCGATGGTGCGGCCTAGGCTCAGAGCCTGTGGCAAATTCATCAGCATGATGTGTAGGCCACCAGGGCGCAGCTCCACCTGTTTTCCCTTGGGTAAATCTAAGCGCTTGATCTCAAACATGTGCATCACATCGCCTTGCATTTGCATATTGTGTATTTGCACCACTGGCGCTACGGCTGACTTGATCCCGACCAGTTGCATATCATCATCTAGGGCTTGTAGCTGCATATAGGCAGCGGCGACTTTTTGCCCGGCGACGGTGGCTCGCACCCAGCCATTTTGTATTTTTACTATCGGGGCGGCACTTGCGGCACTGGCTGCTGTCGGGGTTGTTGTGCTGGCGCTTTTAGGTAGATCGCTGGCCGCCTGCGCTGCGGTGGTGAAATTCACGAGTAGCCCCAAACCCAAGGCAGCACATAAAGATGCGTGTTTCATAGAGACTCCATATTGAAAGCGGCAGTATGTGAGTAAAAGTGTAGACGAAAAAAAGCCCGCCTAGCTGCATGCTAAGCGGGCCTGTGCTGAATCAGCAGAAATTAGGCGAGAGCCTTTTTCAACTGCTCTTTGATCGTCACCAGCTCTTGTGGCAAACGGTGATGCAGCTTTTCAAACAGCTCTTCGTGCAGTTTAATTTCCTCTTGCCAGGCAGCTTTGTCTATGCTGATGACGGTGTTGAATTCGTCTTGGCTGAAAGACAGGCCGTCCCAAGTGAGTTCATCATATTTAGGGGATACGCCAAAGAGGTTTTCTTGGCCTGCAGCTTGGCCTTCAATGCGATCGAGCATCCACTTGAGCACGCGCATATTCTCGCCATAGCCTGGCCAGACAAATTTGCCCTCGGCATTTTTGCGGAACCAATTGACGCAATAAATGGCTGGCAGTTTTGCCCCTTGGCTTTGCAGCTTGGCACCCATGTCTAGCCAGTGCTGGAAGTATTCGCTCATGTTGTAGCCGATGAAAGGCAGCATGGCGAAAGGATCGCGGCGCACGACACCTTGCGCACCAAATGCGGCGGCGGTGGTTTCTGAACCCATAGTGGCAGCCATATACACGCCTTCGGCCCAATTGCGCGCCTCGGTAGCCAGCGGCACAGTGGTAGAGCGACGACCACCGAAAATAAAGGCATCGATTTTTACGCCTTTAGGGTCGTCCCAAGCAGGGTCGAGCACAGGGTTATGCACAGCAGAGACGGTAAAGCGCGCATTCGGATGCGCTGCTTTGCGCCCATTTTTGCCGTCCTCTGGCGTCCAGTCCTTGCCTTGCCAGTCGATCAGGTGATCCGGGATGAAGCCGGTATCTTTTTCCATACCTTCCCACCACACATCGCCGTCGTCGGTTAGTGCCACATTGGTAAAAATCACATCGCGGTCGAGTGAGCGCATGCAATTGGGGTTGGTCTGCATATTGGTGCCAGGAGCCACGCCGAAATAACCCGCCTCTGGGTTAATGGCGCGCAGACTGCCGTCGGCCTGGGGTTTGATCCAAGCGATATCGTCACCGATCGTGGTCACGCTCCAGCCATCAAAACCCGTAGGCGGCACCAACATGGAGAAGTTGGTTTTGCCGCAAGCCGATGGGAAAGCCGCTGCCACATGGTATTTTTTGCCAGCAGGATTGGTCACGCCCAAAACCAGCATATGCTCGGCCAACCAGCCTTGTTTTTGCCCCATGGTAGATGCAATCCGCAGCGCCAAGCATTTTTTACCCAGCAGGGCGTTGCCGCCGTAGCCTGAGCCGTAAGACCAGATTTCACGCGTTTCAGGGTAGTGCACGATGTATTTGGTAGTGGGGTTGCAAGGCCAGGCCACATCTTTTTGACCAGCTTGCAGAGGTGCGCCCACAGTGTGAACACAAGGCACGAATTCCCCATCAGTGCCTAGTACATCGTAAACAGCGCGACCCATGCGCGTCATGATGCGCATATTGGTCACAACATAGGGGCTGTCGGTCAGCTCGACACCGATGTGGGCAATATCGCTGCCCAGCGGCCCCATGCTAAAAGGAATGACATACAGGGTGCGGCCTTGCATGGCGCCGTCAAACAGAGGCTGCAAAATCCCGCGCATTTCTGCAGGGTCTTTCCAGTTGTTGGTCGGGCCTGCATCTTCTTTTTTGGCTGAACAGATAAAGGTGCGATCTTCTACGCGCGCCACATCGGATGGGTCAGACCAGGCCAGGTAGGAATTAGGGCGTTTGGCGGGGTTGAGGCGTTTGAGCGTACCGGCTTGCACCATTTGCTCGCTCAGACGGTCGTATTCTTCTTCGCTGCCGTCGCACCACACCACTTGGGCGGGTTTGACCAGATCGGCAATTTCTTGCACCCAAGCAATCAGCTTGGTGTGTTTGACATACGCAGGCGCGTTGATGGCGATGCTCATAAAGAGGCTCCTTCAAGATAAAAAATCGAATGACGCAAAGCCTCTGCTTTTTGCAGCAAAGGGCTTGCGTTATGCGATTTTTTTAACTCCAACTGGCTTTGCAAAGATGTCAAGCTTTTGCGAGCGAAAAGGCGAATTCTAATCTTTTGTACTTGGCTTTGCCAAGCTAGGGAGATTGAGCCGACTACCGTGAGGCAATAAAAAACCCGCCTAAAGGCGGGTGTTTGTACAAGCCCAAAGGCTTATTTGGCTTCCAACCAAGAGGCGATGATGACCCCAGTAGCCCAAAGCAAAACCGGAGCAGCAACAATAGCTAGAGCAATTTGTGTGGCAGTCAGTGTGATCATGATGAAAGCTCCTTCAGTGTGAACGCTAGAGTCTGAGAAAATTTAAAACCTAGCGTTAACCCTAGTATATGGCGGAGCATGAATTTTTCAAGGGTTTACCCTAGATTCCCGCAAGCTGTAATCAACTATTTAAAAAGCGGCCGTTCAAGGTGTTGGGGATCATATCCTTTGAAAAATCTCGAAAACATGCCCACCTATAATCGCGCCCTATGTTAGCTAAACGCATCATTCCTTGTCTCGATGTCACCAATGGCCGCGTGGTCAAGGGTGTCAATTTTGTAGAGTTGCGCGACGCGGGTGACCCTGTGGAAATTGCCGCGCGCTACAACGAACAAGGCGCGGACGAGCTGACTTTCTTAGACATTACCGCCACCAGCGATGCGCGCGATGTGATTTTGCACATCATCGAAGCTGTGGCCAGCCAGGTTTTCATTCCGCTAACGGTGGGCGGCGGTGTGCGCACCGTGGACGATGTGCGCCGCCTGTTGAACGCTGGCGCAGACAAAACCAGCTTCAATTCGGCGGCGATTGCCACCCCGCAAGTCATCCGTGAAGCCAGCCAAAAATACGGCTCGCAGTGCATTGTGGTGGCGATTGACGCCAAACGCCGCAGCGCCCAAGACGCGCAGCGCCTAGGCGCAGACGGCCATCCCGTGGGTATGGGCTGGGATGTGTATAGCCACGGTGGGCGCAAAAACACAGGGCTGGACGCGCTGGCTTGGGCCAAACGCATGGCCGAATACGGCGCAGGCGAGATTTTGCTCACCAGTATGGATAAAGACGGCACCAAAAGCGGTTTTGATTTGGCGCTGACCCGCGCCGTGAGCGACGCTGTAGCCGTGCCCGTGATCGCCTCGGGCGGTGTCGGTACGCTGGAACACTTGGCCGATGGCGTCACGCAGGGCGGGGCGGACGCGGTGCTGGCGGCCAGCATTTTCCACTTTGGCACTTACACCGTGCGCGAAGCCAAAGAATATATGGCCAGCCGCAACATCCCCGTGCGCTTGTAAAAGCTTTAATTTTTATAGCTGCCCAGGCAGGTTTGACGGCTTAAAATGCCAAAAACACGCTTAAAAAGGCCAAATCTGATGATTGCACCTGCATCTTGGTTGCGGGTGGTATTGACCAGCCGTGCCCTGTGGTTAGCGTTGTTGGCTGCTCTGCTGCTGCACGGCGCTGTGCTTTTGGGTGGCCCGTGGTGGCATTTGCCTTGGCATCTGCCTAGTCAACAACGCCCCAGCATCATGGTGCAATTGCTGCGCCCGCCTAACCCGCAGCAGGCTGCTGTGACAGAAGTTGACGCGCTTACCTCACCTGAGGCAAGCCGCCAAGTCGCCCAGCCGCCAGTGCCGTTAAACCCAGAGGCGCAGAAAAAAACGGCGCCTATGCAGCCCGCGCCTGTGCCGCAGCCAGTAAGTACAGCAGCGCCTGCAAAAGGCTTGCCCATCCCCGCTGCGCAAGCCGCAGAGCCTGGCGATAAGCCCGCAGTGTCCTTGCTGCACGATATGCAGGCGCCTGATTCGGTGCAATTGCAATACCAGCTTGTGCGTAAAGGGGCTGAGTCCAGCGCCGACCAGTTGGTGTTGCGCTGGGAAAAGCAAGAAGACGCGCATTACCGTTTGCTTTGGCAACAAAGCGTGGGTGGCAAAAGCAGTCAAATGCAAAGCGTAGGCGTGCTCGGTGCCAATGGCTTGATGCCTTTGCGTTATAGCGAAGCGGGCAGCGCTAAGAGCGAAGTGGCCACGCATTTTGTGCAAGATACGCAGCAAATTGTTTTCAGCAATAACAGCCCGAGCGCAGCGTTAGTTGTAGGGGTGCAAGATCGGGTGTCTGTGCTGATGCAATTGGGTGGCATATTAGCGGCGCAATATGAAGCGCAACGCCTGAGCGCCAGCATGGAGATTGCCGTAGCTGGCAGTAGTCAAATGCGCATATGGCGCTGGCAAGTGCTGGGTTTGCAGCCAGCCCTGCCAGCAGTACAAAAAGTTTTAGGCCAAGATGCGAATGCCCAGTGGCTGGCTGTGCAGCACGATCCGCAACTCGATGGTGGCCCAGCTTGGGAGCCTACAATGGTTGTTTGGTATGACTGCAATGGCTTTTTGCCCGTGCGCATAGAAAGCCGTTATCCCAACGGCCAAGTGCTCGATGCACAGCTCAATAGCAGCCAAATAATTTCTTCAAATTGATACCTTAAGGAGCGTTTATGTCAGACAACTGGAAATTTGAAACCCATTCGGTGCACGCGGGCTACAGCCCTGATCCGACGACAAAATCCGTCGCCGTGCCGATTTACCAAACGGTGTCTTACGCTTTTGACAGCGCCCAACACGGCGCCGATTTATTCGATTTGAAAGTCGCGGGCAATATCTACACCCGCATCATGAACCCCACCACCGATGTGCTGGAAAAGCGCGTGGCGGCATTAGAAGGCGGCATCGGTGCGCTGGCTGTGGCCTCAGGCCAATCGGCGATTACTTACGCCATCCAAACCATAGCCGAGGCGGGTGACAACATCATTTCATCTTCGCGTCTTTATGGTGGCACTTACAACCTGTTTGCCCACACCCTACCCCAATACGGGATTGAAACCCGATTTGCAGATTACAGTGATCCGCAAAGCTTTGCCAAGCTGATTGATGCGCGCACCAAAGCCGTCTATGTGGAATCCATGGGCAACCCCAATGGCAATATCACCGATATTGCTGCGGTGGCTGACATCGCGCATGCCCATGGCCTGCCGCTGATTGTGGACAACACCATCCCCAGCCCCTATCTGCACCGCCCTTTTGAACACGGTGCCGACATCGTGGTACACGCCTTGACCAAATACCTCGGTGGCCACGGCAATAGCTTGGGCGGCATCATTGTCGATAGCGGTAAATTCCCCTGGGCACAGCATAAAGAGCGTTTTAAACGCCTGAACGAACCTGATGTTTCCTATCACGGCGTGGTTTATACCGAAGCCCTGGGCGCAGCCGCCTACATTGGGCGCGCGCGCGTGGTGCCGCTGCGCAATATGGGCGCGGCGCTCTCCCCCTTCAATTCCTTCTTGATTTTGCAAGGCATAGAAACCCTGGCGCTGCGCATGGAGCGCACTTGCAGCAATGCCTTGGCTATTGCCCAATTCCTGCAAAAACACCCCAAAGTTGCCAAAGTCAATTACGCCGCCCTGCCTGATAGCCCAGACTACGCGCTGGCGCAAAAATACATGGGCGGCCAAGGCTCAGGTCTGCTGACTTTTGAGCTGAAATCAGACGATCCCCGCGCTGCCGGTGCGCGCTTCCTCGACGCGCTGCAATTGGTGCTGCGTTTGGTCAATATTGGCGACACGCGCAGCTTGGCGACGCACCCTGCATCGACCACGCACCGCCAGCTGACCGATGCGGAAATGGTCAAAGCCGGCATCAGCAGCGCCACCGTGCGCCTGTCTATCGGTATTGAGCATATCGACGACCTGCTGGCTGATTTAAACCAAGCCTTGGCCCAGGTCTAATGCCTATGTTGCGCCTTTGCCGTCGGTTTGCGCTCGTCTTGGTGTTGGCCTGCGCCCTTAGCTTTTCGGCGCTGGCGCAAACCAGCCCAAGCAGCATCACGCCCAGCCCGACGCTGAGTCCGCAACCCAGTGCAGCGGCCAAGGCCTTGCAAGCGCGTCTGGCGCTAGTGCCAGGCATGGAAGGCGTGCGCGTGCGCGAATATGGTGGCGTGGTGCGCTTAGAAGGGGCGGTATTGCGCGCCGATAACCGCGATATCGCTGAACTGATTGCCAAGCAAGAAGATGGTGTGGTGGCGGTACAAAACCGCATCCAGCTATCGGCCAGTTTGGCGCAAAGGGCGCGTGAAGCCGCGCAAGACGGCCTGGAGCGCGGGCAGCGTTTTTTGCTCTTCATGCCGCTATTGCTGCTGGCGGCTTTGATGGTTTGGGGCTTTAGCCGTACCGGGCGTTGGTTGGGGCATCGCCCTTGGCTGCATTTGCCCGGTAGCAATCCCTATCTCAGCACCCTCAGTCGCCGCATAGTGCAATGGATATTTTTTGCCATAGGTGTGATCGTTGCGCTGGATTTACTGGGCGCCACCAAAGTTGCAGGCGCGCTTTTGGGCTCGGCGGGCATCATGGGCGTGGTCATCGGCTTTGCTTTTCGCGATATTGTGGAGAACTATCTGGCGGGCATTTTGCTGTCGCTGCGGCGCCCCTTTGCTCCGCGCGATCATGTGCGCATCGATAGCCATGAAGGACGGGTGGTGGCGCTATCGGCGCGCACCACAGTGCTGATGACACTGGACGGCAACGAGCTGCAATTGCCCAATGCCACGGTGTTTAAAGCCGTGATTGTGAATTTGAGCCGCAACCCCAAACGCCGCCTGGAGTTTGCTCTGACCATAGACGGCAAGGCCTCTATCAGCACGGCACTGGCTTTGGGTTTAGAAAAAATGGCCCAAATCAGCGGTGTATTGGTCGATCCTGCGCCCGCAGGCCGCGTTGAGCAAGACAGCCCTAGCGGTACCGAATTGCGTTTTACTGCGTGGATAGACCAAAGCCAAAATGATTTAGCCAAGGTGCGCAGTGAATGCATCAGGCAGGTGAAAAAAGCTTTTGCTGCGGCCGAGATTGCTGCGCCCAGCACCACTTACACCATCATTACGCAAAAACCTGTGGGCAAAACGGCTCCTGGCCAACCTGCAGCGGCTGCGCAGGACAGTGTGGCGGACGCTGGCAGCACCGACACCTCGGTCAATGCCGAGCTGGATGCGCAACTCGATGCGCAATTGCAAGGCTATGAGCAAGACCCTAAAGCGGGGAATTTATTAAACCCCGCTTAATTCCTTTTTTGGGTGTGATTTCGCCATTTTTGCCCGCCAAATTTGCCTGAGCAGCTTCTTTTTTGATAGTAAATATGTTTTGAAATGGTGCATCTATGCCTAGCTTTCAACGCGTGAGTTTTTCGTCCTATGGTGGTCCCGAGGTCTTGCAGCTAGAAACCGTGGCGCAACTGCCCGAACCTGCTCCGCATCAAGTGCGTGTGCGGGTGCAGGCGGCCAGTGTGTCGTTTACCGACACCATGGTGCGCACAGGCAATTATTTGGATGTGCGCCAGCCGCCGCCCTTGACACCAGGGTATGACTTTGTCGGCGTAGTCGATGCTGTTGGCAGTGCCGTGCAGCATTGGCGTGTGGGCGACCGCGTGGCCGATCTGACGGTGATCGGCAGCTATAGCGAATATCTGCTGCGTGATGCGCAAGACTTGGTGGCGGTGCCGCCTGAGTTGGATGCGGCGCAAGCGGTTACTTGCGTATTGAGCTACACCACGGCCTACCAAATGTTGCATCGCACGGCACAGGTTCAAAGCGGTCAAACCATATTGGTACACGCCGGTGCTGGTGCTGTGGGCATGGCGCTGATTCAGCTAGGCAAGTTGCATGGTTTGCGGGTGTTGTGTACCGCCTCTGCTGGCAAACACGATTTTGTGCGCAGCTTGGGCGCTGAGCCGATAGATTACCAGCGCCAAGATTTTGTGGCGGCAGTGGCAGAGTTGACCCAAGGCCGTGGTGTGGATGCGGTGTTCGACACCATCAGCTTCAGCAATTTCAAGCGCAGTTTTGCCTGCCTAAATGCCTCAGGGTTTTTGGTTGCTTACGGTGTATATCAAGCGACTATCGGCACACGGCAAAAACAAGTGGGCAAGGTCTTGCGTGAAGTGCTGCCGTTTTTTGCCGCCAAACTGTGGTGGCAACTGACGCAGCCGAAAAAGCGCAGCGCGTTTTACATCATTACCGCTGAGCGCAAAAAACATGCCCAACAGTTTCAAGACGACTTGGGGGCTTTGTTCGCACTGGTCGCAGCGGGCAAGCTGCAACCTATTGTCGATAGCACTTTGCCGCTGGCCCAAGCTGCACAAGCACACCGCCTAGTGGAAGCGGCGCAGACGCGCGGAAAAATCGTTTTGCTGATGCCTGAGCCTTGAGGTCGGGCACCCAAGGCAGCTCTTTATATGCGCAGCAACTGCTCTTCAGCTAACGCCAGATCGGCAGGTGTGCCGCTCAAGACCAGCACATCGTCAGCCAATAAAGCGGTGTTCAGGCGTTCAGCTACAGATTTGCCGTGACGACGCATATCTAGGCAAACCACATGCAGGGCATCTAAATCCAAATCGGCCACGCGCAGCCCCTCGCAGGCACAGCCAGCCTCCACCCGAAGAATGGCCAAGTGCTCGCGGTCGTGGGTTTGGGTGTTGCTATCGTCTTCGCCACGGAAATAGCCGCGCAGCATGGCGTACCTGGCTTCGCGCTGGCTTTGCACAATGCGTATGACTTGTTTGACGGGGATGCCCATCAGGATCAATGCGTGCACTGCCAGCAGCAGCGAGCCTTCGATCGCTTCGGGCACAACCTCGGTGGCGCCAGCTTGCTGCAGCACATCCAAGGTGCTGTCGTCAGCGGTGCGCACCACCACGGGTAAATCAGGGCGCAAGGTGCGCACGGCGGCTAGTACTTTGAGCGCACTGGGCGTTTCCAGATAGGTGATGGCCACCGCTTTGGCTTTAGCCAGCCCCGCAGCCTGTAAAACTTGGGTGCGGGCGGCATCGCCAAACACCACATTGTGGCCCGCCTGCTGCGCTCTTTGTACGCGATCGGGGTCGAGGTCTAGCGCCACATAGTGCATGCCTTGCTGCTCCAGCAGGCGCGCCATATTTTGCCCACAGCGGCCAAAGCCGCAAATCAGCACATGCTCTTGCGCAGCCAAAGATTGGCGTGCGATATCGGTAAATTCCAGCGATTGCTGCATCCATTCATTGCGCAGCACCCAATGCACGATGCGTTCGGCCTGGGTAATCAGCAGGGGCGCTAGCATCATGGAAACCACCATACTGGCCAGCAAAGGGTTGAGCAGCTGGGGTGAGAGCAAATCTTGTTTTTCTGCCAAATTGAGCAAAACGAAACCGAACTCTCCCGCCTGGGCCAAATACAAACCG
>CAZSPW010000063.1:0-2738 GCA_964608575.1 uncultured Burkholderiaceae bacterium
TTGCGCCACTGCGCACGGCAAATGATGGATAGAAGGCTGGTCATCCTGCGCGGCAGTCGCAGGATCCATCCATCTCGCAATGATCAAAAAAGTGAGCTGCTCAGGCAGATTTCACGAGGGAAATAACGAATTTTCATCATAAAACTTGGGGGCTTTTATCCGTTACACACTGCCTTTGGGGACAGCTTTCATTGCTGCGCAAATGCGGGGTTCACCGCCTTGCCACGGCGTATCGAGCGCATCAGCCAGGTGTGGAAGTCATCCATGTAGAGATAAGACGCTGGAATGACGATTAGGCTCAAAACCGTGGAAGTGACCAAACCACCAATCACCGTCCAGGCCATGGGCGAGCGGAAAGAGGGGTCAGCCGGGCTCCAGCCCAGCGCCACAGGCAGCATGCCTGCGGCCATAGCAATGGTGGTCATGATGATGGGCATGGCGCGTTTGCGGCAGGCATCCATCAAGGCATCCATGCGCTCCATGCCTTGCTCATAGCGCGCCATGATGGCGTATTCCACCAGCAAGATAGAGTTTTTGGTGGTCACCCCCATCAGCATCAACAGGCCGATGAGTGAGGGCATGGATAGCGATGCGTTCGTGGCCAAAAGCGCAATAAAAGCACCGCCGATAGACAGCGGCAGCGCGGCCAAAATGGTGATGGGTTGCAGCACATTTTTGAACAGCAAAATCAACACCAAATAAATACACAAAATACCCGCGCCTATAGCCAAGCCAAAATCGCGGAAAAGTTCGCCCATGACTTCAGCATCCGCCATTTCGCGCAGTTGCACACTGGCGGGCAGGTTTTTAATACTGGGCAGTTGATGCGCTGCGGTGGAGATGTCGTTAATAGAAGCGCCGGCCAACTCGATGGTGTAGCTGATGTTGCGCATGCGGTCATAGCGATTGATTTCAGCAGGCGCGCCACCTAATTGCATATCGGCCACTTGCCCCAGCATGATGGGGCCTTTGGCTGACGGAATCGTCACACGCGCGAGCGCAGCTAAATCGGCGCGTACGCTCTCGTCGAGCTTGACGACGATGGGCACTTGCCGAGCTGAGGTGTTGAGCTTGGGCAGGGCGGCGTTGTAATCGCCTACGGTGGCTATGCGCAGGGTGTTGGCGATATTGGCAGGGCTGACGCCCAGTTCTGCGGCTTTTTCTAAGTGCGGGCTCAGGGTGATTTCTGGCCGAATTAAAGCCGCTGAAGAGGAGATATTGCCTACGCCTTTTAAAGTGCGCAGCTCTTTTTCAAAAGCTTGTGCACTGCTGGCCAAAGCCACGGGGTCTTCGCCCGTCAGCATGACCATATAGCGCTCGCCTGAGCTACCTAGCCCCACCTTGATACGCGCCCCAGGTATCTGGAGCATCAAATTGCGGATTTGGTTTTCAATGATTTGTTTTTTCGGGCGCTGGCCGCGCGGTTTCAGGCTAAGGGTTAAAGTCGCTTTGCGCGGATCTATCGTGCCGTCTTGCAAAAAGCCATCTTGCCCTGCTTTGCCGCCACCGACGGTGGTGTAGATCGATTTCACATAAGGCACATTTTTTTGAATTAAGTGGCGCGCTTGCTCGGCTGCCGCTGTGCTTTGTGCGATGGTGGTGCCGGGCACCAGTTCTAAATGCACTTGGCTCTGGTCATTGTCATCTGCGGGAATAAAGCCCTGGGGTAGCAGCGGCACCAGCATCAAAGAGCCAACAAAAAAAGCCGTGGCTGCCAGCAAGGTTTTAAAGCGGTTGTGTACCACCCAATCGACTAGGCGCATATAGCGCCGCATCATGGGGCTATCGTGTTTTTCATGCTTATCTTCCACATGGCGCATGATGTAAGCGGCCATCATGGGCGTGAGCATGCGCGCGACGACTAAAGAGGCAAACACCGCAAACACTGCGGCCAGGCTAAATTGCTTGAACATCATGCCAGGCACGCCTGTCATAAAGGCGGTGGGCAAAAACACCGCAATGATGGTGAAGGTAGTGGCAATCACGGCCAGGCCAATCTCATCGGCAGCTTCGCGTGCGGCTTCTAAGGGGGTTTTACCCATGCGCATATGGCGCACGATATTTTCCACCTCCACAATGGCATCATCCACCAAAATCCCGATCACCAGTGACAGCGCCAAAAGGGTAGGGACATTGAAGGTATAGCCCATCATGTATAGCCCTAATGCCGCAGGCAAGATGGACAGGGGCAGAGCAGTGGCGGCAACAATGGTGGCGCGCCAATCACGCAAAAACAGCCAGACCACCAATACCGCCAAGGCTGCGCCTTCTAGCAAGAGGTTGATGGAGGCGTGGAAGTCGTCTTTGATGGGCGTATAAAAATCAAACGCTTTGACGAATTGCAAATCTGGGTGTGCCGCTTGCAGCTCCTGCATGGCCGCTTCAACTCCTGCTCCCACCTCGACATCGCTGGCGCTCTTGCTGCGTGAAACTTCAATACTGACTACAGGTTTGCCATCTAAAAAGGCAGCCGTGCGCACTTCAGCAGTGGTGTCTTTGACGCTGGCGATTTGCCCTAAAGTCGTTGCGCCTGCAGGGGTGCTGATGGGTAGGAGGGCAATGTCGCCTGCAGTTTTGGCGCTGCTGGCCGTGCGCAGGGTTTGGTCTGCACCGCCGAGTTTGATGCGACCTGAGCCTAAATCCATTTGCAGCGCGCGCAGTTGCTGCGAGACATCGGCGGCAGTTAAGCCCAGCGATTGCAGGCGTTCGGTATGGAGTTCGATTTGAATTTCGCGCGT
>CAZSPW010000063.1:2838-10851 GCA_964608575.1 uncultured Burkholderiaceae bacterium
ACCATGCCATCGCGCGAGGTGGAGTAAATATGCTTTAAGCCTTGTAGCCCGGCAATGGAGTTTTCCATTTTGCGAGCCATTTCGGTCTCGATCTGTGCAGGCTGCGCCCCCGGCAGAGCCGCAGTGACGATGATCATGGGCAACTCTAGATCAGGGAAAAGCTGCACCTTGGTTTTGTCAAAGGCAAAAATCCCACCTATGGTCAGCACCACGAAAAAAACGATAGTGGCTATAGGGTTGTTGATGCACCAGCGAGAGACATTCATGGGCGAATGTGCAGGCGCTGTGGCAGTGGCGGTAGGAGCGATAGTGGTCGTCTCAGAGTGTGACATGGGGGGCTTGCCTTTCTGGTAGCCAGGAGCGTGCAAAGGGCGTAGCAGTCTTATTGCGCAGCAGCTGAGCTAGGGCTAGGCGCTGCTGGGGCGCTCGGATGCGTGGGGGCTAAGCCTGCGGTCACGCGGACACTGTCGCCGTCATTTAAAAATGCTGCGCCTGAGGCTACGACACGGGCGCTCTTGCTCAGCCCGCTGATGATCTCTATCGCCTCACCTTGGCGTTGGCCTAATTGCACGATGCTTTGTTTGACGCGGTTTTGCTCATCGACTTGCATCACATAGCTGAAACCATCGCGCAGCACCAATGCGGTTTGTGGCAGCAAAAGCGCAGTGCTTTGCCCGGCTTGGATTTGGCCGCTGACATACATGCCAGCGCGGGCATTAGGGCTGGGGTCTAAATCGACATAGACCAAACCTGTACGGCTTTGCACATCCAGAGTTGGTGCGATGGTGCGCACTTTGCCGTTAAGACTCAGTCCATCGCCTAAAAAAACAGTCGCTGCAGTACCAGGCCGAATACGATTCATTTCGCTCGCTGTCACTTGTGCGCGCCACTCTAAGCGGCCGTCTTGGATTAAACGAAACAATGGTGTGCCCGCTTGGACGATGGAGCCTGCAACCGCATCCACGCGCGAGATGACCCCATTTGCAGTAGCGCGCACTACCCCGTTGGCTAGTCGCAAGGCGTTGGCGTCGCGCGCCGCATTGGCTTGCTCCATGCGGGCTTTTGCTGTGGCCGCTTGGGTTTCGTACTGTGTGAGCAGTTGTTCGCCCATAAAGCCTTGCTCTTTGAGTTTGCGCGCGCGCTTGGCTGCAGCTTGAGCCTCCTCATAATTGGCTTGGGCCTGTGCTGCGGCAGCAATCATTTGGCCATGATCTGCGGTTTCAATATCGGTAGTAAAACGCGCCAGCTCTTGCCTGTAACGGACCGGATCGCCAACTTGCACTTTGACGCTTTCAATACGCCCCGTCATTTCCGCGCCGACATTGGCTTCTTGCCAGGCCATGATGTTGCCATCGGCTTGAATGTGGCGGGTGATGGTTGTTTCCACTGGCGAGACCAAACTGACCGACAACGCCGCACGCGCTGTTTGGCTGGATGCGCTCTTGTTGTCAACACTTTGTTGTCCTGCCTCTTTGCTGTTGCAGGCTGCTAAAGCCGCGAGCACGCATAAGCAGCTGAGGCGCCGAAGGATGACACTGGGGGCGATGATTGCGTGGCTTTTAGCAGACATGGATACTATTCTTTCAATAGCTGTTCAGGCAGCATTTACGGCCTAAAACCGCAAAAATATGCTGAAAATAAATACAGAAACAGGCAGCGATTGCTGCCTGTTGGATGTGACCTAAGCCAGTATAAACCCGACTAGGGTTTATTGGGAAGGACGGAGTTTAGCGCGAGGGCAGATATTGCATGGGGTCAATTGGGGTACTGTTTTTGCGGATTTCGAAATGCAATTTGATGCGGTCGGCTTCACTTTGCCCCATTTCGGCAATTTTCTGTCCGCGCTTGACGCTCTGGCCGTCTTTAACTAACAGGGTTTGATTGTGTGCATAAGCACTTACAAAAGTGCTACCGTGCTTGAGGATGACTAAATTGCCATAGCCACGCAAAGCGGAACCTGCATAAACCACGCTGCCATCGGCGGCGGCCAAAACGGGATCCCCGGCTTTTCCTGCAATATCTACCCCTTTATTTTTTGCTGGATCAAAACCTTGCAAGATCGGGCCAGTAGCTGGCCAAGCCCATTGCACTTGCATTTCGGCTGCGGGCGCAGGGCTGACCGTGCTGCTGGCTGGAGAGCCAGTAGTGGGGCTGGGGCTGCTGCCGACAGGGGCGCTGCTATTGGCTGGGCTGACGCGCAAAACATCGCCAATTTCGATGATGTAAGGGTCAGACAGGCCGTTCCAGCGCGCCAATTCGGCCACACTACGGCCAAAATTGCGGCCTATGCGAAATAGGTTGTCGCCTGCCTGTACTTCGTAATAACCTGGTTTGCCTAGATTTTCGCGGCCTATGGCCTGGCGTGTGGGCGGGATGACTCGGGCGCTAGCGTGGCTGTTGGCCGAGCGCGAGCGATCCTCTACTGGGGCGCGCTGTAGCGATGTGCTTGAACATGCACTCAATACCAGCAAAGCGCTGGCGCTCAGACCCAAGTGCAGTGCGATCGTAGGAAAACGGGGAAGCGTCATGAGCAACTCTCCTCAAGTAGTGTTGTAGTGTTGTGGTGGCTCTATACCAAGCCTGATTTTAGAGGGACAAAATGAACCGCATCGAGCACCTGCCGCTGTAGGCTGCCATCTGCGGCCTTATCGACCACCACCAAGGCCTGCTGGCCGTTGATGCCTTGGGCAATGGGCGCCACGATACGGCCGCCTAGTGCGAGTTGTTCAGTCCAAGCCGAGGGCAAGGCCTCACCCCCAGCTGCAGCAATGATGCCGTGGTAGGGGGCGGCTGGTTTGTAGCCCAATATACCGTCGCCTAAAACCAAGTGGATGCCTGCGACTTGCGCTCCTTGGCTATGCAGCGCCATCAAATTTTGGTGGGCTTTGTAGTGCAGGCCGCTGATGCGTTCGATCGAATACACCTTGCTAAAGGTTTGGGCTAAAACTGCTGCTTGATAGCCGCAGCCCGTGCCTATTTCTAGCACTTTGGCACTCTCAGGGATGGGCACTTGTAAAAGCAGCTGTAGCATACGCGCTACCACTTGGGGCTTGCTAATCGTCTGGTTGAATCCGATAGGCAGGCTGGTGTCTTCATAGGCTTGGCCGATTAGGGCGCTATCCACAAAGCCATGGCGCTCGACCGTGGCCATGGCCGCCAATACGGCTGGCGTGTGGATGCCGTGAATTTGACTCAAACGCTGCACCATTCGCTGCCGTGCGGCTGCGTGCCCCCGCAAGCTTTCTGGCTTTTCTGGTTTTTCGGGCATCAGGCGCTGCTGTTGTGCCCTAGTGCCAGCGCCTAGCGCCATATGGCCTATTTTGCCCAAAGCAGGTGCAGGCGCACTGGGGTTGTTGGGGGCGTGCGCTGGGTAAATGGGTTTACTCATGGCAGGGCTTTAGGCGTGCTGAGTCTTGACTGCTCGTTCCCAGAAAGCCATTTGCGCATGGTCAGTTAAGTCAATATTAAGAGGACTGATGCTGATATGCCCGGCTGCGGTCGCATGAAAATCGGTGCCTGCGCTGGCATCATATGCAGGCCCAGCCGGTCCTATCCAATACATGGTTTCCCCATGCGGATTGACTTGCACAATGGCAGGTTGGGCTGCATGGCGCCTGCCTAAGCGCGTGATTTGCGCGGGCTGGAGCTGTTCTGCAGGCAGGTTGGGAATGTTGACATTGAGCAACCAAACCCCAGGCGTGGCAGCGAAACGCTGCACAATTTGCGCCGCTGTTTGTGCAGCCGCATCCAAATGCGCCCAACCGCGTTCGACTTGAGAAAATGCGATGGCAGGAATACCAAATAAATAGCCTTCCATGGCCGCGCCTACAGTGCCTGAGTACAGGGTATCGTCGCCCATATTGGCGCCGTTATTAATGCCAGAGACGATGAGGTCAGGCTTGTAATCTAGGATTTGCGTTGTCAGTGCAATGTGCATGCAGTCCGCTGGGGTGCCTGTGACATAGCGCACGCCTGGGCCAGCTTCGCGGATATAAATCGGGGTGTGTACCGAAAGCGCATTCGATTTGGCGCTGTTATTGTGTTCTGGCGCGATGACTTCGACTTGGGCGAAGGTGCTCAAAGCTGTGTGCAGGGCGCGGATGCCAGGCGCTTGGTAGCCATCGTCATTGCAAAGCAAGATGCGCATCATGGATGATTCACGCTCAAAATTAACGCAAAGGGCGCAGTTGCAGGCCTTGAGGGGCATTTTTGCGGTGTTCGCAATTGGCTTTAGTGCAATGGGCGTAAATACTCAAAGCATGGTCGGCAATCTCGAAACCGCGCTCTTTGGCAATGCGTTGTTGGCGGCGTTCAATTTCATCATCGTGAAATTCTTCAACAAAACCGCAGCTCAAACACACCAAGTGGTCGTGGTGCTCGCCTTCGTTGAGCTCATAAACCGCTTTATCACCTTCAAAATTACTGCGCAGCAAAATGCCCGCTTGTTCAAATTGGGTGAGAACCCGGTACACCGTGGCCAAGCCAATGTCACTGCCTTCTTGCAATAACACGCGAAAAACATCCTCAGCCGACATATGGCGCATAGCGCCGCTTTGGAAAATTTCTAGAATTTTTAAGCGCGGCAGCGTGGCTTTTAAGCCTGTGCTTTTGAGGTTGTGGATATTGTCCATAGACGCGAGAGCTTGGGGAGTCAGAGGTGTTTGGTGCAAGGCGGCTAAGAATTTCTACAAGGGTTTGGCCCCTAGGGTAGGGGCGGCATTGCTACAATGCCTCGCATCATACTATGCCCCCCAGTCACTGCGTGATTGCAGGGGCTATACCTTTCACCTCCATTGTTTTGATTTTTTATGAATACAGCCCATTTGCCCCGCAGCGCTGCTGTGGCAGCCTTGGCTCTGGGTCTGCTTGTTGCGGGCTGCAGCAGCTTAGACCGTGCGTCCAACCGGGTGGCCTCCATTGTGACGCCCTATCAAGTTGAAGTGGTGCAGGGAAACTTCGTCAGCCAAGAGCAAGCCGCAGCCTTGCAACCAGGCATGACGCGTGAGCAAGTGCGCATGATTTTGGGCACGCCCCTGGTTAGCAGCTTGTTTCATGCAGATCGCTGGGATTATGTTTTTACCATTCGTCGCAAAGGTGTTGCGCAAGAGCCCAAGCATTTAGCCGTGTTTTTCAAAGATGGCGTATTCGTTCGCAGTGAAGGCGATAGCTTGCCCAGCGAAGAGGAGTTCGTGAAAAACATTGATACGCAGCGCAAACTCGGCAAAATCCCGCAGCTCGAGGCCAGCCCTGAACAATTGGCTAAAGCCGAGAAAAACATCCAAAACCATGCCTTGCAAAGCCGCGAAGAAATTGCGGCGCCAACGCGGGTTTATCCGCCACTAGAGCGGCCTTGATTGCGCGCAGCGGTGCTCTTTTTTTTTGAAGAATATTTCGGATGACACACCAAATAGCCATTGCCGGTGCCTCTGGGCGCATGGGCAAAATGTTGATTGAAACCGTATTGGCTGCGCCAGATTGCGCCCTAGCCGGAGCTTTGGATCTAGCTGCCAGCCCCAGCGTGGGGCAGGACGCCACGCTTTTCATGGGGCGTGCCAGCGGCGTGCTGGTGCAAAGCGATTTGGCGCTAGGCTTGCAAAACGCGCAATGCTTGATTGATTTCACCCGCCCTGAGGGCACACTGGCGCACTTGGCCGTGTGCAAGCAATTGGGCGTGAATGCCGTTATCGGCACCACGGGGTTCAGCGAAGCGCAAAAAGCGCAAATTGCCCAGTACGCACAAGACATCGCCATCGTCATGGCACCCAATATGAGTGTGGGCGTGAATGTGACTTTAAAGTTGCTGGAAGTAGCAGCCAAGTATTTGCACGATGGCTATGACATTGAAATTGTCGAAGCCCACCACCGCCATAAAGTCGATGCGCCTTCGGGCACGGCTTTAAAAATGGGCGAGGTTATTGCCCAGACTTTGGGGCGTGATTTGCAAAAAGACGGCGTTTTTGCCCGTGTCGGCGATACCGGCGCGCGCAAGCCGCAGGAAATTGGCTTTGCCACGGTGCGCGGCGGCGATATTGTGGGTGATCACACGGTGCTGTTTGCCGGCATAGGCGAGCGCATCGAAATCTCGCATAAAGCCTCCACCCGCGAGCATTTTGCCCAAGGCAGTTTGCAGGCCGTGCGCTTTTTGGCAGATAAAAAAGCTGGCCTGTTTGATATGTTTGATGTCCTCGGTTTGCGTGACGAGGCCTAGGCTTTCCTCCATTCTTTGAAAGTGCTTATGCTGGAATTTTTGGCACAAAGTGACAATATTGGTCGTTTGGTAGCACTGTTATTGCTGCTGATGTCCGTGGCTACCTGGGTAGTGATTTTTTGGAAAAGCTGGCTACTCGCACGCATCATCAAAGATGTGCGTTTGGCCATTCTGGCTTTTTGGCAAGCGCCAGATTTAAAGCAGGCGGCGCAGCGTGTGGCCCATATTGAGCGCGAGCCTGCGGTCAGCGTTTTGGTGGCGGCTACGCGCCATCAAGCTGCCGGTTCCCTGGCCAGCGCGGGCGATCGCGGGCAGCAGCTCACCCGCGTGCTGCGTGATGCCTTGCATCAGGTGCTAGGAAAATTGCATTTTGGCCAGTCCTTGCTGGCTACAACGGGTGCGATTTCTCCCTTTATTGGTTTATTTGGCACAGTTTGGGGGATTTATCACGCGCTGATTGCAATTGCTGGCGCGGGGCAAATCAGCATTGATAAAGTGGCCGGCCCCGTGGGTGAGGCCTTGATCATGACCGCAGCAGGCTTGGCGGTGGCTATTCCCGCAGTGGTAGCGTTCAATGTTTTTGGCCGTTTGATTGCACGCGTGGAAACCGATTTAGATGGCTTTGCTCGGGATGTTCGCGAGCTGTTATCACATCATTGACTTCCATAAATTTTGATAGCTGCCCAGGCAGTACAGACGGCTTAAAAGCTCTAAAACACTGAGAAAATCTGTTGTAAAGGCATCTATGGCATTTGGCAATTTAGAGCACGGCAAAAGCAGCCAGCCCATGAGTGATATCAATGTCACACCCTTGGTCGATGTCATGCTGGTGCTGCTGGTGATTTTTATCATTACCGCGCCGCTGATGGTCAGCAGTTTGAAGCTGGATTTGCCTAAAACCGAGGCCGCGCAGCAAAGCGACGAGCAAAACTTCATCAGTATCAGCTTAGATAAAAACGGTGCCTTGTATTTGAACGATCAGGCCATTGCTTTACCTGCCTTGAAAACGGCGCTGGAGCAGCGCGCGAAAGAACAGCCCGATACCGAAGTTCAGCTCAATGCCGATACCACGGTGCCCTACGGCAAAATCGTCGAAGTCATGGGTTTGGCGCAAGGCGTGGGTTTAAAGCGCATAGGCTTTGTGGCCGATCCACAAGCGGCGGCAGAGGAGTCTCAAGCCGCAGTAGAGCAAGCCGCTACTGCTGCGGAGCCTCATGCTGCCGCAGTGCAAACCCAAGAAGAACTGCAAAAAAAATAGCTGCTCAGGCAGATTTGGCGGCTTAAAAGCCGAATTTAGGCAATAAAAAACCGTTGGTGATGCCAACGGTTTTTGTTTGCCCAAAGGCAAGGGTGCGCTTAGAAATTCAGCGTGCGTTTGTCCACAGCCAGCGCCGCTTCTTTGGTGGCCTCACCCAGCGTGGGGTGGGCATGGCAGATGCGGGCAATGTCCTCGCTGCTGGCTTTGAACTCCATGGCGACCACGCATTCGCCTATCAGCTCGCTAGCCATAGGGCCGACGATGTGTACCCCCAGAATTTCGTCCGTGGTGGCATCAGCCAGCATTTTCACCATGCCTGTGGTGTCGCCTAGGGCGCGTGCGCGACCATTGGCCATAAAGGGGAAGCTGCCCGCTTTGTAGGCGCGGCCTTCGGCTTTGAGTTGTTGCTCGGTTTTGCCAACCCAAGCGATTTCTGGGCTGGTGTAGATGACCCAAGGCACGGTGTCAAAGTTCACATGGCCGTGTTGGCCAGCGATGCGCTCGGCCACGGCTACGCCTTCTTCCTCGGCCTTGTGCGCCAGCATGG
>CAZSPW010000064.1:0-10322 GCA_964608575.1 uncultured Burkholderiaceae bacterium
GGCGCAGGTTCTAACGCTTGAGCTTCGCAAACGCATCCGCCATGGCGCTATTGCCTTTAGGCGCTTCATGGTGGCTGCGCGGGGCGTTGCGGTGATTGCTAAAACCTTTACCTGCGCTACTACCTGCGCCTTCAGCTTTGGCGGATTTGCCCACGGCTGCATCCAGCAGCATAGATAAGCTGATGCGTTTGCGCGGCGCGTCCACTTCCAGCACTTTGACTTTCACGATCTGCCCCGCTTTGACGATTTCGCGCGCGTCTTCTACAAATTTACGCGCCAATTGGCTGACATGCACCAGGCCGTCTTGGTGCACTCCAATATCGACAAAGGCACCAAAAGCGGCCACATTGCTGACGGTGCCTTCGAGCACCATGCCTTCGCGCAGGTCGGCAATATCTTCCACGCCTTCGTTAAAACGGGCGACAGCGAAATCAGGGCGCGGGTCGCGGCCGGGTTTTTCCAGCTCGGCGATGATGTCTTTGACCGTAATCACGCCAAATTGTTCATTGGCAAAAAGCTGAGGGCTGAGGGTTTTGAGGGTATCGACGCGCCCCATTAGCTCGGCCACGGGTTTGCCGGTTTTTTCGATGATGCGCTCGACCACGGGGTAGGTTTCGGGGTGTACGCCCGTCATGTCCAGCGGGTTGGCACCACCCCGAATACGCAAAAAGCCCGCCGCTTGCTCAAAAGTTTTGGGGCCAAAGCCCGTGACTTTGAGCAAATCGCTGCGGCTGGTAAATGCGCCGTTGGCCTCGCGCCAGCTGACGACGCTGCGCGCCGTGGTAGGCGTTAAGCCTGAGACGCGCGCCAGCAGCGGCGCGGATGCGGTATTCAAATCCACGCCGACGGCGTTGACGCAATCTTCCACCACAGCATCCAGGGTTTTGGCCAATTGGCTTTGGTTGACATCGTGCTGGTATTGCCCCACGCCTATGGATTTGGGGTCAATTTTGACCAGCTCGGCCAGCGGGTCTTGCAGGCGGCGGGCTATGCTGACTGCGCCGCGTAAGCTGACATCCAAATCGGGGAATTCTTTGGCAGCAAATTCGCTGGCGGAATAGACCGAAGCGCCCGCCTCGCTCACCACCACCTTGCTGATGGCTTGCCCCGCTTTGCCTAGCAATTGCAGCACTTCACCCGCCAGCTTATCGGTCTCGCGGCTGGCAGTGCCATTGCCGATAGCCATCAGCGCCACGCCGTGTTTTTGGCACAGTGCGGCCAGCGTCATCAGGCTGCCATTCCAGTCGCGGCGCGGCTCGTGCGGATAGACAGTGGCCGTTTCCAGCAGCTTGCCTGTGCTATCAACCACGGCGACTTTCACGCCTGTGCGGATGCCAGGGTCCAGCCCCATCACGGCTTTTTGCCCAGCAGGGGCGGCCAGCAGCAAATCACGCAGATTGGCGGCAAAAACTTTGATGGCGGTGTCTTCCGCAGCTTCGCGCAGGCGTTGGAATAAATCGCGCTCTAGGCTGAGGCTGAGTTTGACTTTCCAAGTCCAGGCCACGGCTTTGCGCAGCAAATCATCAGCCGCGCGCGCTTGATGGCTCCAGCCCAAGTGGCGGGCGATGCGGCCTTCGGCCAGGGCGCTGGCGGCTTTGCCCGCTTCCAAATCGCTCAAGCCAGGGTCGGTCGGCAGTTTCAAGCTGGCAGACAGCAGCTCCAGCCCACGGCCACGGAAAACGGCCAGGGCGCGATGCGAGGGCACGCGGCCTATGGGTTCGCTGTAATCAAAATAATCGCGGAATTTAGCAGTTTCGGGGTCGTTTTCATTGGCCTTATCGGTTTTTTGGCTGACGAATAAGCCCTCTTGCCACAGCCATTCGCGCAGCAGTTGCACCAGCGCCGCGTCTTGCGCCCAGCGTTCGGAGAGGATGTCGCGCACGCCATCGAGCACGGCGGCGACGGTGCTGAAATCGTCGCCCGCTGCCGTTTTCTCGGCCAAAACAAAAGGCTCTGCTTCGGTTTGCGGATTCAATGTGGGGTCGGCAAACAATTTATCGGCCAGCGGCTCTATACCCGCTTCGATAGCGATTTGCCCTTTGGTACGGCGCTTTTGCTTATAGGGCAGGTACAAGTCTTCCAGCTCTTGCTTGCTGGCGGCGGCCAAAATATTGTTCGCCAGCAGCTGCGTTAGCTTGCCTTGTTCAGCAATGCTGGCCAGCACGGCCACGCGGCGCTGTGCCAATTCGCGCAGATAGGCCAGGCGTTCTTCCAGCGTGCGCAGCTGGGTGTCGTCCAGGCCGCCCGTGGCTTCTTTGCGGTAACGCGCGATAAAGGGCACAGTGGCGCCGCCATCGAGCAATTCCACCGCCGCGTTCACCTGCGTCGCATGGGCGCTGATGTCGGCCGCAATGGTGGCGATGATTTGGCGTGCCACAGCCGTGGCGTCGAGTGTGGGGGCAGGGATGAAAGTCAGGTTCGTCGTCATAAGGGCTGCAATGGTAACGGGGTTTGAGCCTAGGGTTTTGCCTAGAAGTTGATATAAAAAAAGGAGCTACCCAGGCAAATTTGACGGCCTAAAACCTATAAAACATGCTTAAAAATGGGCGTTTTTAGGCGCAGCGCCGACCCCTATGCCCTTGCTCAGCCCAGCGTTTTGCGCCCTATGGCGCTTTTTGCCGGGCAGGGTTTCTACAATACGCGTTTTACAGCGTATCCCCGAGCCGCTCGCGGTTTATCAGCCTCATGTCTCTTTTGCAACTCTCAGAACCTGGGCAAAGCCCCGCCCCACACCAAAGCCGTTTGGCCATAGGGATTGATTTGGGCACCACCCATTCCTTAGTGGCGGCCTTGCGCCATGGCATGCCCGAATGCCTGCCCGATGCGCAAGGACGGGTGCTGTTTCCCTCAGTTGTACGCTACACCGCAACGGGGCGAGAGCTGGGCTGGGCGGCGCTGGCGCATATGGCCGATGATCCCGCCAACACCATCAGCTCTGCTAAACGCCTGATGGGGCGCAGCAAGGCGGATATTGGCGCTACGCAAACCAGCTACGAATTGGTGGATCAACCTGGGCAAGTGGCTATTCGCACCCCCGCGGGCGGTGATAAATCGCCCGTGGAAATTGCTGCCGAGATTTTGGCCAGTCTGCGCCAGCGCGCCGAGGACAGTTTTGACGACGAGGTCTTTGGCGCGGTGATTACCGTGCCCGCGTATTTTGACGATGCCCAGCGCCAAGCTACGAAAGACGCGGCCAAGCTGGCTGGCTTGAATGTGCTGCGCCTGATTAACGAGCCTACGGCAGCGGCGATTGCTTACGGCCTAGACCAAAATTCGCGTGGCACTTATGCCGTGTACGACTTGGGCGGCGGCACTTTTGATGTATCGATTTTGCGTTTATCCGAAGGCGTGTTTGAAGTGGCGGCTACCGCAGGCGATACTGCCTTAGGTGGTGACGATATCGACCGCGCCGTGGCCGATTGGCTGGCTGGGGCTGCTGGTGCGCAGCCTGCCAGCCCGCAGGAACGCGCAGTTTTGCTGAGCATGGCCAAACGCGCCAAAGAAGCTTTAAGCCAACACCCAGGCGCACAATTCAATTTGGTGCTGGGCAGCCGCGCCTACCCCGTCAGCATCAACCGCGAACAGTTGGCCGAAATTGCCCAGCCGTGGATAGAGCGCAGCATGGGCATCGTCAAACGCGCCCTGCGCGATGCCAAACTCAGCAAAGAGGATATAGACGGTGTGGTCTTGGTCGGCGGCTCCACCCGACTCATCGCCGTACAAGAGACGCTGGAGCAATACTTTGGCAAAAAACCCCTGACCAATCTCAACCCCGATGAAGTGGTGGCGCTAGGCGCCTCCATCTCCGCGCATCAATTAGCCGGCAATCATGTGGGGCAGGCTTTGCTGTTGCTGGATGTCACCCCGCTATCGCTGGGGGTAGAAACCATGGGCGGCTTGGTCGAGCACATCATCCCGCGCAATACCACCATACCCTGCGCTATGGCGCAAGATTTCACCACTTTCAAAGACGGGCAAACCGCGCTGGCGATTCATGTCTTGCAGGGCGAGCGCGATATGGTGGCTAACTGCCGCAGCCTGGCACGGTTTGAATTGCGCGGCATCCCTCCCATGGCCGCAGGCGCAGCGCGTATCCGCGTGACTTTTACCGTGGATGCCGATGGCCTGCTGCAAGTGACGGCCAAAGAGGAATCCACAGGCGTGGAGGCCAAAATTGATGTTAAACCCAGCTATGGCCTCAGCGATGGCGACATCACCCGTATGCTGCAAGAGAGCTTTAGAAGCGCCAAAGAAGACGCGGCGGCACGCGCTTTAGCCGAAGCCAAGCTGGCGGGCATACAGCTGCTGCAATCCCTGCAAAGCGCCTTGGCCGCTGATGGCCATTTGCTCAGCCAAGCAGAGCGCGAGCAAATCGAGCCTTTTATTGCCGATTTGCAAATGGCAGTGGAGCGCGGCACCGACCCCGGTACCTTAGAAGCTGCCACCGTTGCCTTGGTGCAGGCGACCGATGATTTTGCCGGGCGCCGCATGAACCAAAGCATAGCCAGCGCCTTGGAAGGCAAAACCTTGGATACGCTGTAAGTCTTAAGCGCCTGCAAATAAAAAGACCGCCTGGGCGGTCTTTTTTATTGAGCCAGGGAGGTTAAACCCCTGTTGCCGTGACGGTGCAGGCCACTTCCAGCTTGACGCTGCCGCCGCTGGGCAGGGTAGGAATCGTCAAGCCCGCGCCTTGCAGGGCAGGGATGGTCAAAGTCCCTGGGCAGGCCGCGCCACCTGTCAAACCCGTAGCTGGGCAAGTCACCGCAGTGCAGTTCAAGCCTGTGGCAGCTGGGTCTTGCACCACGGTGTTATCAGCTGCATCAGGGCCAGCATTGCTGACGGTGATGGTGTAGGTGGTGGTACTGCCCGATTGCACCGAAGTGGCGGCATTGTCTTTGGTGATAGATACATTGGCATGGGGCTTGACCGTGGTGCCCGTGGGGGGCGTGGTCACGGGGTCTTCACCGCCTGGGCCGTCGATATCGGCCACGGCGCTATTGGCAATATTGCCCGTGGCCGTGCTGTCGATGGTGACTTGAAACTCCACCGTAGCCGTGGCGCCCGTGGCGATAACGCCAGCTGCTTGCCCTGCACTGTTGATGGCAGCCGCCGTGGCATAGGGCATAGCGCCCGACACATCGGCCACAGCCACGCCGTTGAGTTTGGTGCTGTTCGCTACATAAGTGGTGCCCGCAGGAATGGCATCGGCCAAGGTGCTGCCGATAGACGGCGCCAAGCCATTGTTATTCATGGTGATGGTATAGGTCAGGGTGCTGCCTACATCTTGCGCGCCCGTGGGGGCGACGGTTTTGCCCGCAACCAAGCGCGGAATCACGACGAAAACAGGGTTGGTGGTTTTTTCGGCATTTTGAATCGGCTGCCCAGCGCAGGGCTGGAATTGGTAAGTCCATTTGGCGGTGTTGTCATAGCCAGCCTTGGCGGGGGCGGGCAATACGGCATCTACCTTGGCCTGGAACTGTACCACGATGCCTTGGCCTGCAGGAATGTCAGGCAGCGACACGGTTGATGGCGACACTGGGTTGGCGCTAGGCATGGGCACGGCACCCGCACCTGCTAAATCAGGGTCGGTGGCGGGCGGCGTGGCAGGGTCTGCGCCCATGGCGGCCACATTGCTGCGGCTAAAGCTGCCGGGCACAAAGCTCAGGCCGGGCGGCAGCATATCGGTAAAGGTGACGCTGGTGGCGCTGGCCGTGCCCGTGCTGTTATTGAGCTTGATGCTATAGGTCAAGATATCGCCCACGCGGGTTTGGTAGGCGGGGAAGTGGGTGATATCGGCCGCAATGCCGTTAACGCGTTTGACGGCGGTAGGAAAGCCAGGTTGCCCGACTTTGATTTGGGTGCCTAAGGCATTGACCATATAGGCGTCTCCCGCCGTGCCTGCCAACACATATCCCGTTGTTTGATTGGGCAAGAGGAGCGAATTCAAAGAAACATTGGTGATGTCGTAGCCATGGCGACCTGGCCCAAGGTTTGACCCAGGAGTTTTGTTCAGAGTACCAAAGGTTCCGCTGTTATCCAATGCCCCTGTATCGTTATTGATTTGTGCAGCAAAGAAGTTAGTCGCCAGATTATTGGATGCGCTTAAATTGTTTGCTACTGGGGGGGAGTTGGTTGGGCCAAAACGGAAATAATCGCCCGTGATACCTGCATCGCCCTCTAGGGTAGAAACCATCAAGCGCCCGCTTTGGACACCAAATGGAGCTGTACAAAAACCGGTTACGGCTTGTACGGCGGTGGTGGTTCCAGACACTGCCTCTGCCCCCACATAGATGTCCATCTTGTGCTCAGGTTGGCTCGCATCTCGATATGCCACTGCCAGAGTCCAACCGCCACTGTTGCTTCCCCCTGAGTCGTTAGTATTCCCCCCTAAGTTGAGCCCAGGGATACCTCCAACAGAAATTGGGATATTGCCTGTCCCTAAGGTCTGGACAAGGGTGGTTACATCTGCGGAGCGAACATAATAAATTACATTCGCAGCACCTGTGGCCTGTTGCGCTGTTGCGGCATCAGGGGTGATGCTGTTTGTACCCAGTGGGGTTTCGAAACTCACTGCACTATTGACCACAGCTGTTGTTAGAGAGTTGCTGGCACCGTTTTGACGGGTCCCTCCCCAAATCAGCTCGGCATACAGTACCGTGGCGCCTGCAGGAAGGCGCAATACAGCTGCAGAGCGATTGCTTGCCCACGCACCTGTCGTGGGACTGGGGTGTGTGCCGTAAGTGCTTGTACTGCCTGCGGCCATGAAAGCGCCTATCGATTGTTTCCCTGCTTGCGTTGCAGTTGGAGGTGTATTGGGGGTCGTGTTGTAGTAATCCAGACCGATGGCATTACCGGTAAAGGTCATAGCGCCAGGGGCAGTGGTGGAGTAACGAGGAATATACGCCGCCTGCGCCTGCGTGGCCAGCAAAGCCAGGGGCAGGGCAAAGGGGAGGAGGATTTTGTGGAGAGACGGCAAGCGCATGGCATTCCCTAGCTGCGGTGGTGTTGCTGGTTGCCTTTTTTAAAAGCGCAAGGGCTTTACAAGGCAGCAACTCATCAAAAGAAAAATTTGCCCGATTTTAAAGAATGCCCACGCTTTGCCTAGGGTTTGCGGCAAAAGAATGTGGCAATTCGGCAAAATTTCACGCAGCGGCGACAGCTGCCCTGGGCTATGCGCCCGCGTTCACCCCATGCGCTTGTTGGTCGGCGTGGTAGCTGCTGCGCACCAGCGCGCCCACGGCGGCGTGTTTAAAGCCCATGGCGTAGGCCTCGGTTTCCAACATCTTGAAAGTGTCGGGGTGAACATAGCGGCGCACGGGCAAATGCGCCGTGGTGGGCGCCAGATATTGGCCTATGGTCAGCATGTCGATGTCGTGGGCACGCATATCGCGCATGGTTTGCAAAATCTCTTCGTCGGTTTCGCCCAAGCCCACCATGATGCCGCTTTTGGTCGGCACATGGGGGTTGAGGGCCTTGAATTTTTTCAGCAAATTCAGGCTGAACTGGTAGTCTGATCCTGGGCGCGCTTCTTTATATAGACGCGGCACGGTTTCCAGGTTGTGGTTCATCACATCGGGTGGGGCGGCCAGCAAAATGTTCAGGGCGCGCTCGTCGCGGCCACGGAAGTCGGGCGTGAGAATTTCGATTTGGGTGCTGGGCGATAAGGCGCGGATACGCTGGATGCATTCAACAAAATGGCCGCTGCCGCCGTCACGCAAATCGTCCCTATCCACGCTGGTAATGACCACATAGTTGAGTTTCAGCGCGGCTATGGTTTTGGCCAAGTTTTCGGGCTCGTTCACATCCAGCGGATCGGGCCGGCCATGACCCACATCGCAAAACGGGCAGCGGCGCGTGCATTTGTCGCCCATGATCATGAAGGTAGCGGTGCCGCCGCCAAAGCATTCGCCGATATTGGGGCAACTGGCTTCTTCACACACGGTGTGCAGATTGTTTTCGCGCAGGATGCGCTTGATTTCGTAAAAGCGCGTATTGACGCTGCCGGCTTTGACGCGGATCCAATCGGGTTTTTTCAGCACAGGCGCGTTGCTATCCACCTTAATAGGAATACGGGCGAGCTTGGCCTGGGCTTTTTGTTTCAGACTGGCATCGTATTCGGCCGCAGTTTGCGCGGTGCGGATGGTGTTGGGGCTGTCGTTGGACATGGTGGGGGCGGGCAAGCCGCATCAGGTGGAAGGCTGCAGCTATTAAAAAATGAGCTGCCCAGGCAGGATTTACCTGCGAATTTGGCCATTTTAATGAAAAACTCCAGTATGGCTTTGCGTTTGGCTAAAAAGACGCTTTTGCCTTAAGGTTTAGGCTGTGCGAGGATAATTTCGGCCTTGCTATTTAGCGGCCTGCCCCGATATCAAACACCATGAGTAATACCCCAGAAAACAAACCCTTAATTGAGTTTCCCTGCGCTTTTCCTATCAAAGTGATGGGCGCAAAGCAGCCCGATTTTTTAGACATCATGGTGGCAGTGGTGCGCCAGCACGACCCTGAATTTGACGCAACCACGGTAGTGGTGCGCGAAAGCTCAGGCGGCAATTACCAGGGTTTGACGATTACGGTAAACGCCACCAGCCAAGGGCATTTAGACGATATCTACCGCGCCCTGACTGGCCACCCACTAACCAAATATGTGCTGTAAGCCGCTATGCACGGGTTGTTCTCGATAGCAAGCGTGGCACAAGCAGCGCCGCCTGCACCTAGCACTAGCGTGCAGCGCCGTTGCCGTACGGTCGGCGGCAGAGGCACTGGAGCTTAAAGCGTGGCCATGGAGCTCGCCCTCAGCGCGCTGGCATTTGCCCTGGCGCTAGCGCTGCGTCCATGGCGGCAGTTGGCAGCGGGCAGCCATTTGGTCTGGCCTGTATTTGTTTGCGCCTTGTGTTTGCCTGTGGTCTGGGCGCTGCCGTTTTTTCAATCCGCGACGACGATAGCCCCACACTGGTCAGCCGCGCCGCTAGTGGGCTTGATAGTGGGCTGGCCACTGGCGATATGGGTTTTTGCCGCCAGTGCAGCCGCTTTATGGCTTTTGGGTGTCACCAGTGATGTGCAGGCTTGGCAGACCTTGGTTTGGCAAGGCATCGTTCCGGCCAGCTTCGCCTTGCTGCCAGGCTGGTGGATACGCGCCAAAAAATGGCATCATCTGCTGGTCTATGTCTTACTGCGCGGCTTTATCGGTACCGTGCTGGCCGTCTTTGCTGCCTATGCATTAGCGCATTGGCACGGCGTGCCGCTGCTGAATTTACGCGACAACAGCCTATCGCTCATAGGTCTGTGGCTCATGGCCTGGGGCGACGGCTTTATTACCGGCATGCTGATCAGTATTTTTGTGGTTTACAAGCCTCACTGGCTGGCCACCTGGTCCGACGCCATTTATCTGCCCCGCCCAGAAGAAAGACCCATCGCATGAATCCATTTTTTTTGCGTGATTTAGGCATGGTCGATTACGCCAGCAGCTACGCCGCCATGCAGCAATTCACAGCAGAGCGCAACGCAGATAGCGCAGATGAAATTTGGCTATGCCAGCACCCGCCCGTCTTCACCCAAGGGCTGGCGGGCAAGCCTGAACATTTGCTGTTGGCAGATAGCGGCATTCCTGTGGTGCAAACCAATCGCGGCGGGCAAATTACCTATCACGGGCCTGGGCAAATCGTGGCTTATCCGCTGCTGGATTTGCAGCGGCGCGGCTATTTCGTCAAAGAATTTGTGTACAAAATCGAAGAAAGCCTGATCCGCACTTTGGCCGAATTTGGTTTGACTGGGCACCGCCTGCGCGGCGCGCCCGGGGTGTATGTGCGCCTGTCTGCGCCCGATAGCCACGCTCGTTTAAGCGATGCTGAAAACAGCACAGCCAACCCCGATTTGGGCAAGATCGCGGCGCTGGGCATCAAAGTGGCGCGGCATTGCACTTATCACGGCTTGGCGCTGAATGTGGCTATGGATTTGCGCCCCTATCTCAGCATCAATCCCTGCGGTTATGCGGGGCTGCGCACAGTGGATATGGCCAGTTGCGGGGTGCAGACCGATGTGGCGCAGGTGCAGGGCGTGCTGGCGGCGCAGTTGCAACGCTGGCTGGCATAAAATGCAATTAAAACGATAGCTGCCTAGGCAGATTTTGCGGCTTGAATGGCTGAATGCTGTTAAAAACCATGATTTCATGGGTGCAGGATGGGTGCGGCTCATATATGGCAGCCACTTTTTTTTGGTGCTGACCAGAGCAAAGTGGCTGTTATCATGCACGAGCATGGCGGCACTCTGTCGTCCCCTCTTAGTAAGGCGGCCATGAGGCAGATCTGGCGTTTCGCAGCAATATC
>CAZSPW010000064.1:10332-10814 GCA_964608575.1 uncultured Burkholderiaceae bacterium
CGGCTTGGCGCTGAATGTGGCTATGGATTTGCGCCCCTATCTCAGCATCAATCCTTGTGGTTATGCGGGCCTGCGCACAGTGGATATGGCCAGTTGTGGCGTACAAGCGCATTTATTGGAGGTGCAAAGCGTGCTGGCAACCCAGTTGCAGCGTTGGCTAGCGTGACTCCTGCATCCGTTTGATTGCTTCATTTTTTGGGACAATAAGTGATTAAATCGCAAAAAAATGTCTTTATTGTTCCATTTTTGAAACAATGCACTGGTAAAGCCAAGGAAAAGCCGAATTTTAAGCACCAAATTCCAGTTTTAAGCCGCCAAATCTGCCTGAGCAGCTCATGTTTTAATAGCTCCGCAGGCTGAAATCAGGCCTTTATTCCGCCATCAAGCGTTCAATTTCAGCTGCGGCCACAGGCACAGCGCGGGTCAACAGTTCACAGCCTTTGGTCGTCACTGCCGCATCGTCTTCAATGCGGATGCCGATA
>CAZSPW010000065.1:0-6068 GCA_964608575.1 uncultured Burkholderiaceae bacterium
GCCGCTTACGCCGCCAAACGGCTCAAATCCGCCACGCGATTCATGGCGATATGCAGGGTTTTCAAGAGGCCCAAGCGGTTCAGGCGCACATCGGTGGCTTCGGCGTTGACCATGACATCGTCAAAGAAAGCATCTACGGGCGCACGCAAGGCGGCCAGCGTTTGCAAGCTGGTGGTGTATTGCCCTGCCTCAAACTGCGCGCCGCTTTCGGGCAGGATTTTTTGCAGGGCCTCAAACAGGTCTTTTTCTGCATCTTCAGCCAGCAAAGCGGGGTTGATATGGGCATCGACCGCACCTTCGACCTCGGCCTTTTTCAAGATATTGCCGATGCGCTTGTTGGCTGCAGCCAGCGCAGGCGCTTCGGGCAATTGCGCAAAAGCAGCCACGGCTTCTAGGCGGGCGGGAATGGTGTTCCAGCTTGCGCCTTGCTCTTTGCTCAAGGCCAGCACTGCGTCCACGCTTTGCGCGGCGTGGCCAGCTTCGCGCAGATAGCCCGCCATGCGTTCATCCATAAATTGCAGCAACTTGGCATTGCTGACAGCGGCATCTGGCAACAAAGCGCCAAAGCTGGCTGCCGCTTGGCGCAAGAGCGCAGGCATATCCAGCGGCAGGGCTTTTTCCACCACCATGCGCACCACGCCCAGGGCGTGACGGCGCAGGGCAAAGGGGTCTTTATCGCCCGTGGGCAGATTGCCTATGCCGAACATACCGACCAAGGTTTCCAGCTTGTCGGCCAGCGCCAGCACGGTGCCGGTGTGGTTGCGCGGCAGCGCGTCGCCCGCAAAACGCGGTTTGTAATGGTCTTCAATGGCAATGGCGACACCATCCCTCAAACCTTCGTGGCGGGCGTAATACGCGCCCATGATGCCTTGCAATTCGGGGAATTCGCCCACCATATCGGTGAGCAAATCGGTTTTGGCCAAACGGGCGGCTTGCTGCGCTTTGTTGTTCAGCACATCGAATTCGTCTTTGGCTTCCACGCTGTAAGGCGTTTGCGCCAAACGCAGTTGTTCGACGATGGCGTGGGCAATGGCAGCCACGCGCTCGCTGCGCTCGGCCTGTGTGCCCAGTTTGTTGTGATAGACCACTTTGGCCAGCGCGGGGATGCGGCTTTCCAAGGTTTTTTTGCGGTCTTGGTCAAAAAAGAATTTGGCATCGGCCAAGCGCGGGCGCACCACGCGTTCATTGCCCTGCACCACCGCAGAGGCATCAGCCGGGTTGATATTGCTAACGACCAAAAAGCGGTTAGTCAGTTTGCCAGCAGCATCCAGCAGGGGGAAGTATTTTTGATTGGCCTTCATGGTCAGAATCAAACATTCCTGCGGCACGGCCAAAAATTCTTTTTCAAATTCGCAAATCAGCACATGGGGGCGTTCGACCAAGGCGGTCACCTCATCCAGCAAAGCCTCGTCTTGCAGGGGCTGGCAGCCACCGCCAACCTTGGCCGCTGCGGCTTGTAACTGCTGTTGAATCTCGGCCTTGCGTTCGGCAAAACTGGCCATCACCGCGCCTTCAATCTGCAATTGTTGGGCGTAGTGGTCGGCGTCGATGATGTGCAGCTCATCCATCATGGCTTCAAAACGGTGGCCGCGTGTGCTTTTGCCCGCCTGCAAACCTAGGGCGGAAACAGGCACTACGGCGCCGCCATGCAGGGCGATCAAGCCGTGCGCGGGGCGCACAAATTGCACACTGCTCCAGCCCGGTAGCTCGCAGCCAGTGTGCAGCTGATAAGTCATCACTTTAGGAATGGGCAGCTTGGCAATGGCTTCGTCCAAGGCTTTTTGCAAACCCACGAGCAGCGTAGCGCCAGTTTCTACCGTGTCTAAAAACAGCGCCTCGGCTTTGCCGTCTTGCTGCTTTTTCAAGCTGGCAGCGGCGCTAGCGTCCAGCCCCAGGGCTTGCAGTTTTTTCAGCAAGGCGCCGCTGGGATTGCCATCTTTGTCTAAGCCCACGGCCACGGGCATCAATTTGATTTGCACGGCTTTGTCTTGCGCTTTGCCCGCTACTGCCGTGATGTGCGCGGCCAAACGGCGCGGCGTGGCATAGGGCGTGATCGTCGCATCGGCGCTGGCTAGGCCTTGCGCTTGCAGGCTGGCGGCCAAGGTTTGTGCAAAAGCCGCGCCCAATTTAGGCAGGGCTTTGGGGGGCAGCTCTTCAACTAAGAGTTCAACGAGGAGGTTTTGCGTGCTCATGGGGGTGTTCTTTTACTTTTAAAACAATAGCTACTCAGGCAGGTTTTACGGCTTAAAATGCCTAAATCATGCTTAAAAATGGCGTGGGTATGCACGAAGCCTTAAGCACCGGCTTTTTCGCCTTGTTTTTCTTTAGCCGCGGGCATTTGCGCCACCCATTCGCGTGGCGCCATAGGAAAGCCTAAGCGTTCGCGCGATTCGTAATAGCTTTGCGCTACAGCGCGCGCCAGATTGCGGATGCGGCCAATATAGGCGGCGCGTTCAGTCACGCTGATGGCTCCACGGGCATCGAGCAAATTGAAAGTGTGCGCGGCTTTCAAGACTTGCTCATAGGCTGGCAGCGCCAGTTGCTCGACCATCAAATGCTGGGCTTGCTTTTCGTGTGCGCCAAAGGCGGTGAAGAGAAAGTCGGCGTCGGCGTGTTCAAAGTTGTAGGCCGATTGCTCTTGTTCATTTTGCAAATAAACATCGCCGTAGCTGAGGTTTTCCGTCCACTTCAGGTCGTACACATTTTCTACGCCCTGCAGGTACATGGCTAGGCGCTCCAGCCCATAGGTGATTTCGCCCGTCAGTGGCTTGCAGTCTATGCCGCCGACTTGCTGGAAGTAAGTGAACTGCGTCACCTCCATGCCGTTGAGCCAGACTTCCCAGCCCAGCCCCCAAGCGCCCAGCGTGGGGTTTTCCCAATCGTCTTCGACAAAGCGAATATCGTTTTTCTTCAGGTCAAAGCCCAGGGCTTCCAAGCTGCCTAAATACAGCTCCAAGATATTTGCCGGCGCGGGCTTGAGCACGACCTGGAATTGGTAGTAATGCTGCAGGCGATTGGGGTTTTCGCCATAGCGCCCGTCTTTGGGGCGGCGACTGGGTTGCACATAGGCAGCCTTCCAAGGCTCAGGCCCTATGGCGCGCAAAAAAGTGGCCGTGTGGCTGGTGCCCGCCCCTACTTCCATATCGTAAGGCTGCAACAGGGCGCAGCCTTGGTCTGCCCAGTATTGTTGGAGTTTGAGGATGATTTGCTGAAAAGTGAGCATGGGAGCGTGGCTTTGCTTGTTAGTGTGTGAGGCTTGTGCTTGAATAGCAGCACTATGACTGATTTTACCCGTGCCTCATCCGTAGAACAGCCCAGCGGCCACAGTGTGTTGTGCCCCGCGCAAACTGCCTTGGGCGTGCCTGAACACCGTATGCACTATTGGGAATGGATACCCCAGTCTGGCCGCCCTGCCTGCCAGATTTTGTTTTGCGTGCATGGCCTCTCGCGTCAAGGTTTGGATTTTGCGGCGCTGGCTGAATACCTCACCGCGCGGCACGATGTACTGGTGATTGCGCCCGATGTGGCAGGGCGCGGCCATAGTGACAAACTGGCAAATCCCCTGCACTACCACGCAGGCGTGTACGCGGGCGATATGCAATATTTGATTGCGCAAGTGCAAGATGCACTGCCTAAGCGACTGCCGCTGACTTGGCTGGGCACCAGTATGGGCGGTCTGATCGCTATGGCAGCATTGGCCAGCCACGCACAGGTTTGCGACAAACTGATTTTGAACGATGTGGCGCCGCGCTTGGAATGGGAGGGGCTGGCGCGCATACGCGATTACATCGGCGCAAACCCTCATTTCGCTACCAAACAAGAGGGCTTGGATTATTGCAAGGCACTTTCGGCCTCGTTCGGACAACTGAGCGAAGAAGAATGGCTGCGCCTGAACACACCCCAACTGCGCCAACGCTGCGCCGGCGATGGCTGCGACCCGCAACGCCCTTGGCACTTACATTACGATCCGCAAATTGCGACACTGGCTAAAGCCGTTACACCCGAATTGCTGGCACAACAAGAGCCTTTGGCTTGGGGGGTGTACGACAGTTTGGATCAGCCTACCTTGCTGCTGCGTGGGGCAGAGTCGGATTTGATCAGCATGGCTACGGCCTTGGAGATGCAAGAGCGCGGCCCCCAAGCACAGGTTTACACGGTGCAGCACTGCGGCCACGCACCTGCGCTGCAGGACTTGGCGCAAATCCAAGTTATTGAAAATTTTTTGCTGCAAAGCTGAAGAAATACTAGGCTACAATCGCGGCTCTTTGCACTGCCCGAGTGGTGAAATTGGTAGACACTGCGGACTTAAAATCCGCCGCTTTCCTGAATAAGGGGCGTGCCGGTTCGATTCCGGCCTCGGGCACCAAAAACATATCTATAGACCTCTTCTGAGGTCTATTTTTTTGTGTTTTTTTTGCACTTTTATCCGCACCCGCCTGCTGTCCAAGGACAGCGTCCACCTTATCATTGCCCGACAAACCAATATCGTGCAGATAAGGAGTTTCGCTGTGAAAAATCACTACCGCTTGGCCATCATAGGCGCAGGTTCAGCAGGTTTAGCTGCGCTGAAGTATGCCCAGCGCCACACTGACGATATCGTTTTGATCAACGCAGGCGCATATGGCACCACTTGCGCCCGCGTGGGCTGTATGCCGTCTAAAGTTTTGCTGGCTCCTGCGCACGCCTTGGCACATGCGCGGGCTTTAGAAGCCCTAGATGCTGGCTTAAAGGGCAGTCAAAACCTGCAAGTTGATATCCCTGCGGTGCTGAAGCATGTACGGCGCTTGCGCGACCGTTTTACCCTAGGCAGTGTGGATACGGCTTTTGATTTAGGGCAACACAATATCCCCGGTTCTGCGCGTTTATTAGATGCCAACACCATAGAGCTAGCCGACAGGCGCATCCATGCCGAACGCATCATCATTGCCACAGGCAGTAGCCCCGTGCTGCCTGATGCTTGGCAGGCGTTGGGGCGTCGCGTGCTGACTTCAGACGATTTGTTTGAGCAAGAGCATCTAGGCCAGCGCGTAGCAGTTGTGGGCTTGGGTGCTATTGGTGCAGAACTAGGCCAAGCCTTGGCTATGCTGGGTTTGGATGTGCATGGTTTTAGCAGTTCGGCACAAATCTGCGGCATTAGCGACCCCGTCGTAGCCGATGCACAGCTAAACGCTATGCAAAAACATATGCGCATCAGCACGGGCGTCAAAATTGAATTGGCTGCTTTGGGTGAGAACGCAGTACAAGTGCGTGCGGGCGATCAGGTTTATGCAGTGGATTGGGTACTGGCCGCCATAGGCCGCAGGCCAAATGTGACAGGTCTGGGTTTAGAAAATTTAGGCATGGAACTGGATCGCCGCGGCTTGCCGCCGATTAACCCCCGCACCTTGCAAGTGGGCGATTTGCCGATTTATTTTGCGGGCGATGTGAATGGCTTGCACCCCATCTTGCACGAAGCCGCTGATGATGGCCGCCTAGCCGCGCACCACGCTTTATATGGGGATTCTTCTTGCGTCCATCGGCGCACGCCCATGGGTGTGGTCTTTACCGAGCCGAACGCAGCCTATGCCGGCAAGCGCTGGCAAGAGTTAAGCGCAAGCCCAGTTGTCGTGGGCGAGGTGAATTTTGCGCGCCAAGGCCGATCCGTGACCATGGGGCGCAATGCTGGGTATTTGCGTTTGTATGTGGACCCTGCCACCACCAAATTGCTAGGGGCTGAGTTGGCTGCCCCCGACGGCGAACATATCGCGCATTTGCTGGCTTGGGCGATTCAGCAAGATATGGGCGTAGATGATTTACTGCAAATGCCTTTTTATCACCCCGTGGTGGAAGAGGGGCTGCGCAGCGCCTTGCAACACGCCCGCCGCCAGCTGAGCCAAGAACGCCCGCTGCTGGATTTACCTCTGTGTCAACCTGCGCCTACTTGGGCAACGGGCGCGGACGATTAATTCAGCCCACATAAGCGATGCACAAAAAAGGCCCCGGCTAAACGGGGCTGGTTGCCTGGGCTGGTGGAGCTGGTGGAGCTGGTGGAGCTGGTGGAGCTGGTGGAGCTGGTGGAGCTGGTGGAG
>CAZSPW010000065.1:6168-10548 GCA_964608575.1 uncultured Burkholderiaceae bacterium
TGGTGGAGCTGGTGGAGCTGGTGGAGCTGGTGGAGCTGGCGGAGCTGGCGGAGCTTTGAGCAAGCCTAGTTGGAGAAAAGCAAGCGCGTTTTCAGCGTTCCCTCTACATCGTGCAGCTTTTCCAGCACCGCCCGACTGTGCTGTGCGTCCACATCCATCACAACATAGCCCACCGTTTCATTGGTTTGCAAGTATTGGGCGCTGATATTGACACCCAAATCAGAAAACGCGCGGTTGATGGCAGCCATAACACCAGGGCGATTTTGGTGAATGTGCAAAATGCGGTGGCGGCCAGGGTGGGCGGGCAGCGCCACTTCCGGCAGGTTGACCGCTGAGGTGGTGGTGCCGTTGTCACTGTAACGCACCAGCTTTTCTGCCACTTCGCTGCCGATATTGGCTTGCGCTTCCAGCGTAGAGCCACCAATATGCGGCGTCAAAATCACATTATCAAATTCACGCAGTGGGCTGACAAATTCGTCTGCATTGGTTTTAGGCTCGATGGGGAAAACATCGACTGCAGCACCTGCAATGCGCCCGGCTTTGAGCTGCGCCACCAGCGCATCAATTTGTACGACGGTGCCGCGTGCGGCGTTGATGAAGATGGCGCCCTCGCGCATCCAGCCTAGTTCTTGCGCGCCTATCATTTGGCGTGTGCTGGGGGTGTCTGGCACATGCAAACTAACGACATCGGATTGCTGCATCAGCTCTTGCAAGCTGCCTAGTTGTTGGGCATTGCCTAAGGGCAGTTTGCTGACCACATCGTAAAACCTGACTTGCATGCCCAGCGCCTCGGCAATCACCGATAGCTGCATACCGATATTGCCGTAACCCACAATACCTAGGGTTTTGCCACGAATTTCATACGCATGCTCAGCAGATTTCAACCATATACCGCGATGCGCTTTGGCGTTTTTCTCGGGGATGCCACGCAGCAGCAAAATAGCTTGGGCTATCACCAGCTCAGCCACAGAGCGAGTATTGGAATAGGGTGCGTTAAACACCGCTATACCGCGCGCTGCGGCAGCTTTTAAATCCACTTGATTGGTGCCGATACAAAAGCAGCCTATGGCTACCAGTTTTTTGGCTGCGGCTAAGACTTCAGCAGTCAATTGAGTGCGTGAACGCAGGCCGACAAAGTGCGCGTCGGCTATGCTTTGGAGTAGATCTTCCTCACTCAGCGCACCTTTGTGAAATTCAATTTGGCTATAACCGGCTTGGGTAAAAGTATCAACGGCGTTTTGGTGTACGCCCTCGAGCAGCAGAATTTTGATTTTGCTTTTGTCTAAAGAAGTTTCCATGGTGATGACTTTCGGTACAAGGTGTGTGAATAGCTGCGCTGCTGCGATAGCCCGATAAGCTGGCGGGGTTCAAGGTCATTAACCCAGTAGTTTTATCAGGTATAGCTACAATAGCAGCTCTCGATTAGCCCCACGGCGAACACGGGTAGAAACCCTAGCTCAAGCTGGATTGCCCTTGTGCCCTATTCTTGCGCCCTATGTCAGAAATTACCGCTTCGCTATTAGCCCCCTTGCGCGCAATCCTTGGGGCGGATTTTGTCCGCACGGATGCCGATAGCTTGGCGCAATATGGGCGCGACCGCACCAAAAACTGGGCTGCAGCCCCTTGCGCCGTGGTGCTGCCTGCCAATACCGAGCAAGTCCAAGCCATCGTGCGTTGGGCGTATGAAAAATCTGTCGCCATCGTGCCATCGGGCGGGCGCACAGGTTTGTCTGGCGGGGCAGTCGCACACCGTGGCGAATTGGTTTTGAATCTGGAGCGCCTACGCCAGATTGGAGATTTTGACCCGGTGGAGCGCAGCGTGCGCGTAGGGGCAGGCGTGCTGACTGGGCAATTGCAGGCCTGGGCGGCAGAGCAAGGCCTGTTTTACCCTGTGGATTTTGCCGCTGCTGGCTCTAGCCAAATCGGCGGCAATATCGCCACCAATGCGGGCGGCATCAAGGTCATCCGATGGGGCATGACGCGCGATTGGGTGCGCGGCTTGAAAGTGGTTACAGGCACGGGCGAGCTGCTGAATTTAAACCAGGGTTTACTGAAAAACAATGCGGGCTACGATTTGCGCCATTTGATGATAGGTTCAGAGGGAACCCTAGGCGTGATTGTGGAAGCGACTATGGGGCTGATTACCCCGCCGCGCCAACTGACGGTGCTACTACTAGCAGCGCCTAGCATGGATGCGGTGATGCAACTGCTGCACACTTTTCAAAATCGACTGGAATTGACCGCATTTGAATTTTTCTCGGAAAGCGCCCTGGCCAAAGTGCTGGCGCGCAGCGGCCTAGCCAGACCGATGGAAACCGAGGGTGAGTTTTACGCCTTGCTGGAGTTTGACAACACCAGCGCCGCCATAGAAGCCCAAGCCTTGGCCGTGTTTGAAGAAAGCTTAGAAGCAGGCTGGGCACTCGATGGCACCATGAGCCAAAACGAAGAGCAGCGCATCAAGCTCTGGCGCTTGCGTGAAGAGATTTCAGAAACCATAGCCCCCAGCTCACCTTATAAAAACGATATCGCTGTGCGCGTGGCACAAATTCCTGCGTTTTTGCATGAAATTAGCGCTTTGGTGGCGAAAAACTACCCCGATTTTGAGATTATCTGGTTTGGGCATATTGGCGATGGCAATTTGCACTTGAATATTTTGAAGCCAGAAAACTTGAGTCAGGCCGATTTTTACGCACGCTGCCACGGCGTGAGTCGCCAAGTATTTGAAGTGGTGCAACGCTATGGCGGCACGATATCGGCTGAGCACGGCGTGGGTTTGCTGAAAAAAGACTATTTGCCCTATAGCCGCAGCGCGGCTGAAATTGCCTTGATGCGCGCCATTAAGCACAGCTTTGACCCCAAAGGGATTTTGAACCCGGGCAAGATTTTTGATTAAGCCAGACGCACGGCTGCACCGCTGCGTCTGCGAGCGATAATCGCCCCCATGACCACTTCTGCCAGCCCAACCAGCCCTGTCACTTCTGATTTGATCCGCCTGAACAAACGCTTGGCTGATCTGGGCTTTTGTTCACGCCGCGAAGCCGATGCTTGGATAGAGCGCGGCTGGGTCAAGGTCAATGGCCAAATCGCAGGCATGGGCGTGAAAGTCAGCCCACAAGACCAAGTCAGCGTGGACAAAAAAGCCAGTAACGCGCAAGAGCAATTGGCGACGATTTTGCTGCACAAACCCATAGGCGTAGTCAGCGGCCAGGCCGAACACGGCTACCAAAACGCCGCCAGCATCATCAGCGCGCGTAATTTATGGCTGCCGCCTGAACTGCGCCCTGCACAGGCTAGGCGCTTTAACCCGCAGATTTTGCGCGGTCTAGCACCTGCGGGCAGATTGGATATTGATTCGACTGGTCTATTGGTGCTGACGCAAGACGGGCGCGTGGCCAAAAGCATCATTGGTGAAGATTCGGACATCAGCAAAGAGTATTTGGTGCGCGTGGCTTGGCAGGGGCTAGAGCGCGATATTGCGCCGCGCTTTCCTGCAGAAAAACTGGCATTGTTGCGCCACGGCCTGAGCCTAGACGGGCAAGCACTCAAGCCCGCGCAGGTAGATTGGCAAAATGGCGAGCAACTGCGCTTTGTTCTGACCGAAGGCAAGAAGCGCCAAATCCGCCGCATGTGCGAAGCCGTAGGGCTGCGAGTGGTGGGCTTAAAACGCATTCGCATCGGCCGCATCATGCTGGGCAATTTGCCGCTAGGTGCCTGGCGTTTTTTGCAGCCTCACGAGCACTTTTAAAACCATTTTTCAGCATGTTTTTGGCATTTTGAGCCGTAAAAACTGCCTGGGCAGCTATTATTTTTATGAAATTCCAAGCCGACCATAGCAATACCCCACTGATACACGATATCGATGGCACCAGCACCCGTGTGCGCCTAGCTGATGGCAGCATGGTGCAACACCAAGGCAGCTTGCTACTGGATGCCCAAAGTGGGCAAACACAGGTCTGGCGCCCCCAAAACTATGCCGATTTGCAAGCTATCGACTTTGAAACCATCGCCGCATTTCAACCGCAAGTGGTGATTTTTGGTTCAGGCAAGAAATTGCGCTTTCCCTCTCCTGCTCTCACGCGCAGCCTGATAACGGCACGCATAGGCATGGAAACCATGGACCAGCGTGCTGCCTGCCGCACCTTTAATGTCTTGTCGGCCGAAGGCCGTGCCGTGCTTTTGGCCTTATTGATAGAGAACCCCAATGCATGAAGTCTCGCCCCCAGCAAGCCGCTTTAAACCGATTGTTGAGACACCCTGGCACGGTTTGGACTGGCAGCAAGCGCCCGCAGGCTTTGACTGGGTAGCACAAGACGCCGATGGCAAATGGTTTTGGTACCGCGTGCAGCCGCAATGCGGTATGGATGGCGGTGTGTGGCGTAG
>CAZSPW010000066.1:0-1794 GCA_964608575.1 uncultured Burkholderiaceae bacterium
GTAGGTGTAGGTGTAGGTGCTGCAGCACCGTAATTGTTTATGCTGGCAGAGCCTGCGCCTATGGGCAAGGCCTGGCTACTTTGGGCGATAGAGCGATAAGGTTGCGGGCTAGGTGTGGGGGTGGGTTTGCCGCCGCGTAGTAACCAATCGCGGATGACTTTGGCATTGTTGGTGTTGTTGCGTGCCAGTGCCATATCCATAGCCGTTTGGCGTTTTTGGTTTCTGAGCTTGGGGTCGGCCTCTGCTTGCAGCAGCATTTGCACTGCAGCAGGTGTGCTGCGTGCGGCCGCCATCATCAATGGGGTTTCGCCTGTGGGTGATTGCGCATCGATATAGGCATAGTTATCGAGCAGCAGTTGGATCATAGGCAAATGGCCGCTGCTGGCGGCGTAATGCAGTGGTGCCCAGCCTTTTTTATTGACATGGGCGCCCAGCTCCATCATGCGGATGGCTTGCGGCAGCAGGCCGCGCAGGGCGGCCATCATCAAGGCATTTTCACCCCAGGCATTTTCTAAATTCAGTTCGGTGCGCGGGTCTTCAATCAAGAGGTCGGCCACTTCCGGGGCGGGTTCGCGCAGTGCCAGATACAAGGCGCTAAAGCCTTCATGGTTGAAAGTGTTGGCGTTGAACTGGCCTTCAGCCAGGGCTTTGCGTGTGCCGCCGACATCGTTGCGCTCAATCAGATGAAAAAATTCGACCTGGTCGTATCGCGCCTGCGCCGCGCCCATGGCCAAGGCTAAGCACAAGGACAGCAGCAAGTTGCAGTAGCGCAGCAGCTTCATGTGCCTACCTTATTAAAAAGCTGTAAAAAATTGCGCGTGGTGGCTTCGGCCACTGCCGCCACGCTGATACCTTTGCATTCGGCCACTTGCTTGGCCACTAAGGGCACAAAAGCAGGAGTATTTTCCTTGCCGCGATGCGGCGCTGGTGCCAGGTAAGGGCTATCGGTTTCGATCAAACAGCGATCCAGTGGCACAAAGCGAACGACCTCACGCAGGCTGGCTGCGTTTTTAAAGGTAATGATGCCGGAGAAGGAAATGTAATAACCCAAATCTAGCGCAGCCTTGGCGACCGCTAAATTTTCCGTAAAACAGTGGAATACGCCGCCCACGCCTTGGCTGCCGCCTTCGCCTTCTTCACGCAAAATGGCTAGGGTATCGTCAGAGGCGCAGCGGGTGTGAATCACCATGGGCAAGCCGGCGGCCTGTGCAGCACGGATATGGGTGCGAAAGCGTTGGCGCTGCCAGTCCATATCGGTCACGCTGCGCCCGCCTTTGCGCTCGTCCATTTGGTAGTAATCCAAGCCCGTTTCGCCGATCGCGACTACGCGCGCATCCTGCGCAGCTGCTAGCAATTCCTCCACGCTAGGCTCGTGCACGCCTTCGTTGTCAGGGTGCACCCCCACCGTCGCCCAAATATGGCTTTGGCTCTGCGCCAATTGCAGCACGCTGGGAAAGGTTTCCATGGTGGTACTGATGCACAGTGCGCGCGTAACTTGCGCGGCTTGCATATCAGCCAGCAATTTAGGCAAATCGGCCAAGTATTGGGGGTAATTGATGTGGCAGTGAGAATCGGTAAACATGGGGCGTTATTTTCGCTGCTCTTGCCAGCTTGTGCATGGCTTTCCTATAAACACCCCCTAACCGTTATCATTGCGCCTTTGCTTTTTCAGCCCGTGCTTGGCATGGGCTGCTTATTTGTTTTTTTGCATGCAACTTTCTCTTTTGGCATCGCTGCGTCGCCTTTGGGCGCGGATAGTTGGTTACGGCATGATCGCCTTGGCTAAATTGGTAA
>CAZSPW010000066.1:1894-10363 GCA_964608575.1 uncultured Burkholderiaceae bacterium
CGCCTTTGGGCGCGGATAGTTGGTTACGGCATGATCGCCTTGGCTAAATTGGTAACGGGTGCGCGTTCGCTGTGGCAGTGCCCGCCCGAGGCCAGCCCCACGGTGTACTTTGCTAATCACAATAGCCATGCCGATTTTGCCTTGGTGTGGGCGACCCTGCCGCGCGATTTGCGCTACGCCACCCGGCCTGTAGCGGGGGCGGATTATTGGCTGGCCAAACCCTTGCGGCGCTTTGTCGGGGTGGAGGTGATCAACGCCTTGATGATTGCGCGTGAGGGCGGTAGTGGTTTGCGCGAAAACAACCCTGTGCGGCAAATGGCGGCAGCTTTGCAGGCGGGCGACTCCCTCATCATGTTCCCCGAGGGGACACGCAATATGAGCGAAAAACCCTTACAAGAAATCAAGAGCGGGATTTTTCATTTAGCCAAATCCTGCCCTGAGGCGCGCTTCGTACCCGTGTGGATAGACAATGTGCAGCGCGTGCTGCCCAAAGGCATGGTGGTGCCGATACCGCTGGCCTGCACCGTGCGCTATGGCGCTCCCTTGCAATTTGCCCCTGATGTCGGCAAAAAAATGTTTTTGGATATGGTGCGCGATAGTTTGCTGAATTTGCGCCCTGCGCACGACCGCATAGGCGAAGCTGCTGCGCCCCTTGTGATAGCAGCGCCAGCGCCTGTGCAGGAGGCCAGCCATGTCCAGTAATGCCCTGAATACTGGCCTGACAAACGCGCCACCCGCGATTTTGAGCGATAGCGCCTATCAACAAGCCACCTCACAAATTTTCTGGGGCGTATTGGGCGTGCTGCTGTTGGCAGGCTTGGTCGGTATGGTTTTGGCGCGCATACCGCTGGCGAAGAAGCCCGCTGCGGTGATGGCCAATTTCAGCAGCCGCGTGCGTTTGTGGTGGTGGATGGCCGCTGTCCTGTCTCTAGCATTTTGGCTGGGCAAGCCTGGTATTACGGTGCTGTTTGGCTTTATTTCTTTTTACTGTCTGCGCGAATTTATCAGTCTGCAATACACGCGCCGATCAGACCATTGGGCTATTGCTGCAGGCTTTTATGTGATTTTGCCCCTGCAGTACAGCCTGATTTGGTTAGAGCAATACGACCTCTACACCCTTGCTATTCCTGTTTATGCTTTTTTATTTCTGCCTATGCTCTCTGCTTTGCACGCTGACAGTACGCGTTTTTTAGAGCGCAGCAGCAAAGTGCAATGGGGCTTGATGATCAGTATTTATTGCATCAGCCATGTGCCCGCACTTTTGGTTCTGCAAATTGCCGGTTATGAAGGGCGGAATTTATTGTTGATCGCCTTTTTGGTGTTAGTGGTGCAAAGCAGCGATATTGCGCAGTATTTGGTGGGTAAGCTCACGCGCGGCATGCCTTTGATTCGCCGTTTAATCCCTGAGATGACGCTGAAAACCATCAGCTCGGGTTTGGCCAGCGCGAGTTTGATGGGCTTGTTGTTGTGGTGGATGACACCTTTTAATTGGTGGCAGGCGCCTTTGATTGCGCTGTTGATTGCCATTGTTGGCATGCTGGGTAATCTGGTCATGGCTGCTATCAAACGCGATCGCGGCATCAATAGCTGGGGCGATACCATCGTCGGTTATGGCAGCATGCTAGATAAATTGGAGTCGGCCATTTTTGCAGCCCCTATTTACTTTCATATTGTTCATGCTTTTTGGACAAAATAGCCAAAAACTCCCGTCAAATCTGCCTGGGCAGCTATCAATTTAATTTATAAGGAAGTGTTATGAGCCATCTCTACACCGTACAAGAGGGCATCGCCCTTGTCACCCTGAGCAATCCTCCCGTCAATGCCTTGTCTTGGGCTTTGCGTCAGCATGTGGTGGCCGCCATCAATGCGGCTAATTTGGATGCCAGCGTGCAAGCCATTGTGCTGCACGGTGCCGGCAAAGGCTGGTGCGGCGGCGCCGATATCAAAGAATTTGGCGACTTTGCCAATATCAAACAACCCGTGTTTATGCCCTTGATGGACGGCGTCGAGCAGTCAAGCAAGCCTGTAGTTGCAGCCGTGCATGGTATCGCCCTAGGTGGTGGTCTGGAGCTGGCGCTGGCCTGCCATGCCCGCGTGTTTGCAAAAGGCACGAGCGTGGCTTTCCCTGAAGTCAAACTGGGCATTTTGCCTGGGGCAGGTGGTACGCAGCGCTTTCCGCGTGTGCTGGGTTTAGAGACTGCTGCCAACCTTATCGTTTCTGGCAAAGCTGTGCCTGTCGATAGCTTGGCGGCCTTGCCTGGGCAAAAATTGGTGCAGCAATTGAGTGAGAGTGCCGAAACCGTGCTGGCCGATGCGATCGCATTGGCTAAAAGCAAAATCGGCCAGCCACTCACGCGCACACGCGATTTGCCCGCCAAACACCCCTATGCCGATGGCTTTTTTACCACCGCCCGCGCTGCACTGGCCAAAGGCTTGCTCGCTCCCCAGCTGTGTTTAGACGCTGTGCAAGCGGCTTTTAAACTGCCTTTTGACGCAGGCACCGCGAAAGAGCAAGAGCTTTTTCTCACCCTGATGAATTCGCCCCAGGCGCGCGCCGCGCAGCACGCCTTTTTGGCCGAACGCGCTGCCGGTAAAGTGGCCGATGTGCCAGCCGATACCCCTGTGCGCAGCATTGCCCAAGTCGGTGTTATTGGCGCGGGCACCATGGGCGGCGGCATCGCCATGAATTTTCTCTCCGCTGGCATCCCTGTGGTGTTGTTGGAGATGAAGCAAGAAGCCTTGGATCGCGGTATCGCCACCATCCGCAAAAACTACGAAGCGCAGGTGAAAAAAGGCCGCTTGACGCAAGAAAAAGTCGAAAGTCTGATTGCGCTGATTCAGCCCAGCCTGTCTTATGACGACCTGAAAAACGCCGACCTCATTATTGAAGCGGTGTTTGAAGACATGGGCGTGAAAGAGAAGGTTTTCAGCCAGCTCGACGCTATTGCCAAGCCTGGCGCGATTTTGGCGTCCAACACCTCCACCTTGGATTTGAACGAGATTGCCAACATCACTAAACGCCCAGAGGATGTGATTGGCCTGCACTTTTTCAGCCCCGCCAATGTGATGAAGTTGCTAGAAGTGGTGCGCGGCGCTAAAACCAGTAAAGAAGTGCTGGCCACGGCTTTGGCGCTGGCCAAGAAAATCAAAAAACTGGCGATAGTCTCTGGCGTGTGCGACGGCTTTATCGGCAATCGCATGCTCGATCCCTATATCCGCCAAGCCCTATTTTTGGTGGATGAAGGCGCTACCCCCGCGCAGGTGGATAAGGCCATGGAAAAATTTGGCATGAATATGGGGCCTTTCCGTATGTGTGATTTGGTCGGCAACGATGTCATGGGTTCGATTCGCCAGCGCCAGCGCCAGCTCTATCCCGGCAAGTTCTACAGCCCTAGCGCCGACTGGATCAGTGAACAAGGTCGCTTTGGGCAAAAAACGGGCCAAGGTTGGTACGACTATATACCCGGCGCGCGCGCGCCCGTGCCTAGTAAAGAGGTGCTGGCTATGATTGAAGCCAAGCGCGCCGAGTTGGGTTTGAAAGCCCGCAAAATCAGCGATGCTGAAATCGTCGCGCGTTGCACCTATGCCCTAGCCAACGAAGGCGCAAAAATCCTGCAAGAAGGCATAGCCGAACGCGCCGGCGATATCGACATGGTGTATTTAAGCGGCTACGGTTTCCCTGCCTTCCGTGGCGGCCCCATGCAGTACGCCGACGAAGTGGGCGCTTTCAATATCGTGCAGGCTATGGCGCGTTTCGCCGCCAACCCGCATGGCGACCCAGCGTTCTGGCAGCCTGCGGCGCTGCTGGCTGAGCTGGCTGCCAAGGGCGGCAAGTTCAACGGCTAAGGGCTTCTTGTTATTCCGCGCGCAGTCGCGGAATCCAGATATACCCTGCTTTGGTGGATGCTGCGACTGCGCGCAGCATGACAAGCCAAGCTGCGCTTGTGTTCTAGGTCGGATTCAAGCCCGACCTGCAAAAACAGCCTTATTTTGTAAATTTTCACATTAAAAAGATGAGCTGCTCAGGCAGTCTTTATGGCTTTAAATAACGATTAAGCACTTAAAAATACTGCTCAAAAGGATAGCAAGCAGCTATCGTTTCATGATCAGTAGCGGTGGATGCTGTCACCAGCAAAAAACGGGCTCTTCTTAAGCTGCAGCCAACAACAGCTTGCTGATAGGTTGGGGCAGTCCCAGTTGAGCGAGCGTAGCGATGGGCTGCCACACTTCGCCTGCACCGGGTTCTGCGACGCTGACGCTGTGCTGACGCACGATGTGCAGTTGCAAATCGCGGTGGGTCAGTACATGCTTGATGGGCGGCAAGGTTTGATTTTGCTTATCCCCGGCCAATTGTTGGTATTGCGCGTGGCTGATTTCGGGCAGGCAATACAGGCCGCCCCAAATGCCTTTTGGGGCGCGGCGTTGCAGGCGCAGCAAATCACGGTTTTGTTGCCAAAGTAGGTATATGGGTTGCTCGCGCCGTTGCAGTTTTTTGCTGATGATGGGCAGGGCAGTTGGCTCGCCTTGTGCCAGCGCGGCGCAGCCGCTGGCCAGTGGGCAGGCGGCGCAGTTGGGTTTGCGCGCGCTGCACACGGTAGCGCCTAAATCCATCAGGCCTTGGGTGTAGGCGGGCATGGTTTGCGCTAAATCCTGCGTGGGCAGCAAATCTTCGGCAAAAGTCCAGAGTTGTTTTTTGTGCGCGGCTTGGGTTAAATCTTGGGCATAGCCCCAGTATCTGGCCAAGACGCGCTGCACATTGGCATCAAAAATCGCAGATCGCTGTCCAAAACAAAAGGCCGCAATCGCAGCGGCAGTGCTTGGCCCCACGCCAGGCAGGCGTTGTAAATCGGCGGCGCTTTCGGGAAACTTTCCACCAAATTCGGCCACCACCATGTGCGCAGCATGGTGCAGATTGCGTGCACGACTGTAATAGCCCAACCCTGCCCATAGCTGCATCACAGCGTCTTGCGGCGCAGCGGCTAAATCGGCTACGGTGGGAAATGCCAGTAAAAATCGCTGGTAATAGCTCAGTACGGTGGTGACTTGCGTTTGCTGCAGCATGATTTCAGACAGCCAAACGCGGTAGGGATCACGCGTTTGTTGCCAAGGCAGATCGTGCCGCCCGTGTTGGCGCTGCCAAGCGATGACGCGTGGGGCAAAATCTATGATATCGGCGGCCTTGGCTGCCAATGGGCTTAACTGCACAGCGCCAGCTCAAAGCCCGCTTGCACATTGCCTGCGTGCAACATTTTTTCGCCTTCGCGTCGCATCATGCGGATAGTGACCATAAGGCGATGCGCGCTGACAGCAGGCACCAATTGCATATTGGGCTGCATGGAGATGCGCAGCAGTTGGTAGTTTTTATTCGCGCCTAGGCTTTGTTGGTAAACGCCCTCTTGCGTCATGACTTTTTGCGCCACTTCAGTGTCTCGTAGCAGGCGCATCAGCAGGCGCACACAGGCCATGATGGGCTGCAGCGGGCGTGTCCAAAGCGTTAAATCGCGTAAGCGTTGCTCGCTCGATTGGTGCTGCCAGGTGAAGTAAGAGGGGTGATCAAAAGCGCATAAGCCAGCAGGGATATGGATGCGCCCGCGCACACTCACCAGCCATTCAAATGAGTTGAGTTCGGCACTAAGGTTGCCTGACTGACCGTTGAAGTTGCCATAGCACTGGTCGATCTCACTCAGTAGCTTATTGACGCGCTGCTCTAAGCCCTCGATGCTGCGATAGCTCAGAATCGTCTGCCGATAGCGTTCGAGCTCTTTCAATATCTCCGACTTCAAGTCGGTACGCTGATCGCAGACATCGGCCATTTGAAATAGGGTGTCCAGCGCGTAATGGTGCGACAAGGCATCGCCACGCGCCAATAACTCTTGCAGCATATTGCCCAAGTGTTCCAAGCGCATCAAAATGCGCACCCGTTCGTTCAAAGGATATTCGTAAACTATCACTGGCCTGTCTTTATTGCGTCAGCAGAAGGGGGTGGCTAAAGAGACTAAATAACGCCATAGTTGGCTAAGCTGCGTTCGATCGCCTGTGCCGAAGCCGATTTAGTCTGCGCGTGAGTCTTGGTGCCAAGACGGGGTTTATTGACACTCGTTTTGTTTTAAAGCGTCTTCCAAGCTTTTGCGCTCTGCCGCGCGCTCAGCGTCACCCATGATGGAGCGTTCGCCTTTTTCGTTATAAGTAGCCAAGCGACGGCCTGAATCGAGCGCGGCCATATTGCCACGGATGGTTTTGCAATTAGCTTCTTTGCGCTCTTGTTCTTTGCGCTTGGCTTCGGCCTCTTTTGCTAGGCGTTCCTCTTCGGCTTTTTTCTCTTGCTCTAGCTCTTGCGCGCTTTTGCTCGCTTGCTTTTGCCCTTTTGGTGTGGCTTTAGGCGTGGGGCTTACAGCCGCATTCGGATCAAACTCTTTAAAGCCATAGGTGGGCGCTTTTTCGTCTTGTACGGTTTTAGCCTTGCCTACAGGTACATAGGGGCGACCACTGCTGTCGCGCAGTATTTGGCTTTCTGGAATAGATGGCGGCGGAGCCTTGTCACTAAAAATTTTCTGCCCATTGGCATCTATCCATTGCCATTGCGCCATGGCGCCGCCAGCCAAGCAAACCAAAGCCCAGCTCAATGCCCAGTTGCGTGCGGTGCGGTTGTGCTTTTCCATTGCCATACCCTCTTTAAAAGCGAACAAAACAGTTTGCGGCATTTTGACATGGCTTGCACGCTGTGCACCCATGTCTGAGTGACTTTCTTTGCGTAAGGCCGCTGTATTTCATAACTTCTAGTTGTGAAAATCGTAAAAATATCAATAAAAAGCATGCTTACAATGGCTTGCCCCCTGTGCCGTGCTTGGATGGGTAAGCTGCATAAGCACTGTTTCACTCTAGGAGATTTTCATCCATGAAAGTTCAAAATATTCTACAAACGATAGGCAATACGCCCACTGTGCGTATTAACCGTTTGTTTGGTGCATCACATGAAGTTTGGCTCAAACTCGAACGCGCCAATCCTGGGGGATCATTGAAAGATCGGATCGCTTTGGGCATGATCGAAGATGCGGAGAAAAGCGGCAAGCTCTTGCCTGGGGGAACTATTATTGAGCCTACCAGCGGCAACACTGGCGTGGGCATTGCGATGGTCGCAGCTGTCAAAGGCTATAAGGCGATACTGGTGATGCCTGAGAGTATGAGCCTAGAGCGCCGTCGTTTGGTGCAAGCCTATGGCGCTACCATCGTGCTGACACCGAAAGAAAAAGGCACGAAAGGTGCCATCGAACACGCACAAGACTTGTTGGCAAAAACGCCCGGCGCTTGGATGCCGCACCAATTTGAAAACCCTGCTAACCCTGCAGCCCATGTGCGCACAGCACAAGAAATTTTGGATGATTTTCCAGAGGGTTTCGATGCATTTGTTACTGGTGTAGGTACGGGAGGGCATTTGACAGCGATAGGGCGCGCACTGAAAGCTAAATTCCCGGCTGTCAAAATTTTTGCGGTTGAACCAGCTGCATCTGCTGTGATTTCCGGCGGTCAGCCAGGGCCGCACCCATTGCAGGGTTTGGGTACGGGCTTTATTCCTGCGAATTTGGATACCAGTTTGCTCGATGGGGTAATCACCATTGAAGGGGAAGAGGCCAAAGAAATGGCGCGTCGCATTGCCCGAGAGGAAGGGATTTTTGTTGGTATTTCCAGTGGTGCAACACTGGCAGCAGTTGAAAAAGTCCAAGCGAAATTGCCACTAGGCAGCCGTATTTTGGCGGTCAATTACGATACTGGGGAGCGTTATTTTTCAGTCGAAGATTTTTTGCCTTGATTCGTACAAACCCTAGGTCTTGGGTCGGCAATTAAAGCGAAAACACGATTACCATCGCGGCTCTATAAAAAATGAGCCATTTATTCGGGCTGCGAGGAGACACATTGCGCCCATCGTGCTTACCCGCCGTAAACGAACGCAAAAACGCCAGTGATCCTGGCGTTTTTTTATGCGTGTGGGAAGGAGTGAATAAGCTTATCTTCGCCCCTCTAGGGCGTGTGCAATCGTTGCCAGATCAACATACTCTAGCTCGCTGCCTACGGGGACGCCACGCGCTAAGCGTGTTACACGCAGGCCACGCGCGCCTAGTAGCTGCGCAAGCACATGCGCACTGGCTTCACCTTCGGCGGTGAAGCTGGTGGCAATGACCACTTCCTGTGTTTTTCCATCAGTTGCGCGTTTCAATAAGGCTTGCATACCCAGCTCTTGCGAGCCTATCCCATCTATTGGGCTGATACGCCCCATTAGTACAAAATACAAGCCACGATAGGCATTTGTGCGCTCTAGTGCGATTTGGTCACTGGGAGTTTCTACGACGCAGAGTTGGCTGGCATCCCGGGTTTCATCTAGGCAGACGGCACAAAACGGGGCATCCGTCAAAGTAAGGCAATGATGACAGTGGCCAATTAGTTCAAAGGCTCGTATTAAGATGAGTACCAACA
>CAZSPW010000067.1:0-10338 GCA_964608575.1 uncultured Burkholderiaceae bacterium
GCGAAGCAATCCACTGATGCAGATAAATCAACAACTTATGGATTGCCGCGTCGCTACGCTCCTCGCAATGACGAGATTCAACAGCTAACGCGTACACAGCCCAAACCACCCAGAAAAACAAAAAGCGCCCGTAGGCGCTTTTTGCATAGAAGGGCGAGCCGAGGCGGTTTACACCGAACGACGCACCATCATTTCTTTGATTTTGCTGATGGCCTTAGAAGGGTTCAAACCTTTGGGGCAAACATCCACGCAGTTCATGATGGTGTGGCAACGGAAGAGGCGGTAAGGGTCTTCCAGATTGTCCAAGCGCTCTTTAGTCGCATCATCACGGCTATCGGCCAAGAAGCGATAGGCTTGCAGCAGGCCAGCTGGCCCCACGAATTTATCGGGGTTCCACCAGAATGATGGGCAGCTGGTCGAGCAAGACGCGCACAAGATGCACTCGTACAGGCCGTTCAACTCTTCACGCTCTTCGGGCGATTGCAGGCGCTCTTTCTCGGGCGCTGGGCTGTGGTTGATGAGGTAGGGCTTGATGCTGTCGTACTGCGCAAAGAATTGCGTCATATCGACAAACAAATCGCGCACCACAGGCAAACCAGGCAGGGGCTTTAAGACGATAGGGTCTTTGAGCGTACGCAGATTGGTCAGGCAGGCCAAACCATTTTTGCCATTGATGTTCATGGCGTCTGAGCCACAAACGCCTTCGCGGCAAGAGCGACGGAAGGCAATGGTAGGGTCTATGGCTTTGAGCTTGATGAGTGCATCGAGCAGCATGCGCTCATGGCCTTCGAGTTCAATCTCCACCGTTTGCATATACGGTTTTTCGTCTTTATCGGGGTCGTAGCGATAGATGTGAAATGTTCTTTTTTGCATGATGAATCCTTCAATACTGTCAGTCTTGGTGGCCGATTAGAAGGTGCGCACTTTGGGCGGCACCATATCGATGTTTTTCGGCGTCATATTGACGGGCTTGTAGCTCAAAGAGTTGGTTTTGCTATCCCACAGGGTGTGCTTCATCCACTCGCCATCGTTACGACCCAATGGTGCGACAGGATCGTCCGCAGGTTTTTCGTAATCGTCCACGGTGTGGGCACCACGGCATTCTTTGCGCGCCGCCGCTGAAGTCATGGTCGCTTGCGCGACTTCGATCAGATTGGCCACTTCTAGGGCTTCCACGCGGGCGGTGTTGAACACCAACGATTTGTCTTTCAGGTGGATATTGCCCACGCGCTCGCGGATGGCATTGATTTTCTGCACGCCTTCATCCATGCCCGCTTGTGTGCGGAACACGCCTGCGTGCGCTTGCATAGTGGTGCGAATGTCATTGGCAATATCTTGCGAGTATTCGCCGCTGCTACTGGCTTCCAGCTTGGCCAAACGCGCCAAGGTGTAGTCAGCCGCATTGGCTGGCAAGGCTTTGTGCGTGTTTTCACCGTTGAACTTGACAATGTGGTCGCCTGCAGCTTTACCGAATACCAGCAAATCCAGCAGCGAGTTCGTGCCCAAACGGTTAGCACCGTGCACGGATACGCAAGCGCATTCGCCTACAGCGTACAAGCCATTGACGATTTTGCTATTGCCATCGAGCACTTGGCCATTCACAGTGGTAGGGATACCGCCCATTTGGTAATGGATGGTGGGCACTACGGGGATAGGCTCTTTGGTGATGTCCACATTGGCGAAGTTCACACCAATTTCGTACACCGATGGCAGGCGTTGGTGGATTTTTTCTGCGCCCAAATAAGCGAAGTTGAGCAAGATGTAATCTTTATTCGGGCCGCAACCACGGCCTTCTTTGATCTCTTGGTCCATGCAGCGCGAGACGAAATCGCGTGGCGCCAAGTCTTTGTACTCAGGCGCGTAACGCTCCATAAAGCGCTCGCCTTCGCTATTGACCAAATACGCGCCCTCACCACGGCAGCCTTCAGTCAACAATACGCCCGCACCGGCTACGCCTGTGGGGTGGAATTGCCAAAATTCCATATCTTGCAGCGGTATGCCAGCACGCGCGGCCATACCCAAGCCATCGCCGGTGTTGATAAAGGCATTGGTGGAAGCGGCAAAAATGCGGCCTGCGCCACCTGTGGCCAGTAGCACGGTTTTGGCGTGCAGGGTGTAGATTTCGCCTGTTTCCATCTCCAGCGCGGTCACGCCGACGACATCGCCATCGGCATCACGCACCAAATCCAGCGCCATCCATTCCACAAAGAATTGGGTTTTCGCGGCCACATTCTGTTGGTACAGGGTGTGCAGCATGGCGTGGCCGGTACGGTCGGCAGCGGCGCAAGCGCGTTCTACCAATTTACGGTGGCCGTCGCCCGCATCTACGGTGTGGCCACCGAATGGGCGTTGGTAAATCGTGCCATCGGGGTTGCGGTCAAAAGGCATGCCGAAGTGTTCGAGTTCGTACACGACTTTAGGCGCTTGTGAGACCATGAATTCGATCGCGTCTTGGTCGCCCAGCCAGTCACCACCTTTAACGGTGTCATAGAAATGGTCTTGCCAGCTATCGGGGTTCATATTGCCCAAGGAAGCTGACACGCCGCCTTGCGCCGCCACGGTGTGGCTGCGCGTAGGGAATACTTTAGAGAGCACCGCCACATTCAGGCCAGCACGCGCCAATTGCAGGGAGGCGCGCATACCAGAGCCGCCCGCACCCACGATGACGACATCGAATTTGCGTTTGATTACTTGAGAAGAAGTTGTCATGTCTTAAATGCTCCAGAGTACTTGCATCATCCAGCCGGCGCAGCCCGCCAACCAAACCAGGGCGGCGATTTGCAACAACAGGCGCAAGCCTGCGGCTTTTACATAATCCATCGCGATACTGCGAAAACCTGCCCATGCGTGATAGGCCAAGGCGATGATGATGGCGAAAGTCAACACTTTCATCCATTGGGGTGAGAACACGCTCGCCCATTGTTCGTAGCCCACGAGTTTTTCACCCGTGATGCTCACGCGCGGCCAGCACCAGCGCACCAATACGATGATGGTGTAAATCGCCATAACCAGACCTGTGGCCAATTGGCCTACCCAGTCGCTAGTGCCATAGCCCGCACCGACTACGGTGCGTTTTGAGCCGTAATTGACTGCCATTGTTTTTCTCCTGGGCAAAAATTAAAACAAGCCAAACAGCTTGGCCGCAAAGACCAGCGTCAGGGCAACAGAAGGAATCAACACCGCCAGCGCAGTTTTGCGCCCCATGTCTTTAGACAATTGGTGGCTGACATCAATATAGATATGGCGGATGCCGGCAAACAAATGGTGCGTAAAAGCCCAGAACAATGCCAGCACGATCAGTTTGACGATGGGGAAGTTAGCCACAGGTGCCCAGGCCAAAGCCGCTTGAAATTGGCCAAAGCTGATTTGTGAGGTCACTGAGTGCTCAAACAGCCAAATAATCAGGGGTAGCAACACAAACATCAGCAGGCCGCTGACGCGATGCAAAATCGAGACAAAACCTGCTAAAGGCAGGCGGTAGGTACGCACATCTTTGAAAACATTGATGTTGCGAAACTCTGGCTTCGCCTTACGGCGCGCCTTTAAATCATCAGTCGCTTGGGCCATGGAAATAATTCCCTTATCCAAAAAGTTGTTGTAGGGTTGTTGTGCTTTTTTTTCGCCAACGGCACGCCAGCTCGTGACCAGCGCCCCAGCGGCAAGGAGCACGATTTTACGCCAAGCCTAAACAGGGGGAATGCCCCGCTTGGCTTAAGCGCGGTATCAGGCTTGCGGTATTTACTCCTTACCCCTAGGGGGAAAGATGGGGTGGGCGCAGGAAGTCAAGGCATGAAGTCCCGCCTTCGCGGCAATGACGCGGGAGCGGGAATGACGAGGCGCTGCGGCGGGCGGCTTGCTAGCGGTAATGCAGGGTTTGGCTCAACTCGGCAAACAAACTGCGGTACAAGCTGTGGCGCAGTGGGCTGATTTGTCCCGCCTGCACCGCTGCCAACACGGCGCAGCCAGGCTCATGCAGATGCGTGCAGTTATTGAATTTGCAGCCCGTAGCTGCTGCGGCGCGTAAATCGGGCATATACAGAGGCAAGTTAGCGGGCAATAAGTGCCGCAAGCCAAACTCTTGAAAGCCTGGCGAATCGACCAAAGCCGTGCCTTGCCCTTGATCCAACCAATACAGATTGGTATTGGTGGTAGTGTGCCTGCCACTTTTCAGGGCTTGAGAGAGGGTGTTCGTAGCCAGTTTTTGCTGCGGCAGCAGGCGGTTGATTAAGCTGCTTTTGCCGCTACCACTGGGGCCAATCAAAAAACTGCGTTTGCCCGCCAAGCATTGATGCAGGGCGCTAGGCACGCCTGCATCTGCGAGTAAATTGGTGTGTAACACGGGGTAGCCCATGTCAGCAAATATCTTTAAACGCGCCCAACTTGCAGCAAAACCAGGCAAATCGTCTTTATTGAGGCAAATCGTGACAGGAATGCTTTGCTCTTCCGTAGCCAGCAAAATGCGCGTGAGCTGTTCGGCAGAAAATTCTGGCTCCACTGCCAACCAAACCAGCACTTGGTCTAAATTGGCAGCAAAAGCTTTGGTGCGTATGTCATCTTGGCGGCGCAGCAGATTGCGGCGTGGCAAGATTTTCTCAATCACGCCTTCGTCGCCACTGGCCTGCCACTGCACTACATCACCCACCAAGGCCTCATTTTTTTTGCGCCGTGGGTGGCACAGCACACGCTCGCCGCTGGTCGCCTCCACCATCACATTACGGCCATAGCTGGCCACGACCAAACCCGTTTGTAAGGCGTTTTCCATGCAACTATGGCCTGTGTTGGTAGAGGGCATCACAGCATTCGGCACAAGCCACATCGCGCTCGGTGACGATATGGCCGGCATCATGCGTACTCCAGCGCACCACGCAAAGCCCCCATTGCAGCAAGATGCTGGGGTGGTGATTGTGTTGTTGTGCGATCAAAGCCACACCGTTGGCAAAAGCCAGTGCGGTATCAAAGTCGGCAAAGGCAAAGACTTTTTCTATGCTGGCCAATTGCCCTGCGGCATTTTTACTGCCATGCCAACGGCTGGGGTTTGTAGCGTTCATGCTGCATGGTAGCCCATAGCCGCTAGGCGCTGGGCAGCAGGCGGGTGCGAAGCGTAAAAACGCACAAACCAGGGATCAGGCGTTAAGGTACTGGCGTTGTCGCTATACAGCTTCAAGAGCGCCTGCCCCAAATTTTGCCCGCTGGCCAACTGGCAGGCGTACTGATCGGCTTGGAATTCATCTTTGCGCGAAAGCGCGGCAAATAGCGGCGTTAAAAAGAAAGTAAACAAGGGCAAAACCAAGCTAAACAGCAGCAAGGCCATGCCCGCATTCAGCCCCAGGGCCGATCCTGCGCTGGCATCAAGCCCGATGACGGGGCGCACGCCCAAGCCATCGTAGAACCACAATTGCCCGCTGACCCAACCGAGCAGAGCAAAACCTAAAAAGCTAACCACCATCATCAGCGCCAAACGCTTGGCCACATGGCCGTGCTTGAAATGCCCCAACTCGTGCGCCAGCACGGCATCCAATTCAGCAGGCTCTAGTTTTTCCATCAGGGTGTCGTAGAACACTACGCGCTTGGATTTGCCCAGCCCCGTGAAATAAGCATTGGCATGGGTGCTGCGCCGACTGCCATCCATGACAAAAAAGCCCTTGGCGCGCATACCAGCTTGCTGCATCAAAGCCGTGGTACGAGCAATCAGATCAGCATCTTCTAGTGGTTTGAACTGATTAAATAGCGGCGCTATCCACAGCGGATAGACCACCAGCATCAATAATTGGAATGCCAGTAAAGCGCCCCAGGCATAAAGCCACCACCAACTGCCCGCCTGCGCCATCAGCCACAGCACCAAAGCCAAAATCGGCAAACCGATGACCGCGCCCAGCAATGCCCCTTTGAACATATCGCCCAGCCACAACTGCCACGAGGTTTTGTTAAAGCCAAATTTGGCTTCCAGCACAAAGGTGCGCCAGGCATCAAAGGGCAAATCCAACAAAGCGCTGATAACAACGAAAGCCATAAGCAAGGCCATTTGCTGCACTAGGCCTGGGGCTAATTGCTGCAATAAGGCGGTATTGAGCCATTGCAAGCCGCCAAATAAAGTCCAAGCCAGCAACAAAGCTGCGCCGACAAATAGCTCTATTTGCCCCAGCCTCAGTTGTGCAGTGCTGTAATCGGCCGCTTTTTGGTGCGCGGCCAAACTGATGCGCTGGGCAAAAAACGCAGGCACTGCATGGCGATGCGCGGCAATGTGGCGCTGTTGGCGCGTGGCCAGCCAGAGCTTGAGCAAAACCTGCGCGCACAAGGCGGCGACGAAAATCCAAGTAAATAGTTCAGACATAAGTGCCAATTGTAGGCGGCAAAGCCTGATCCACAGCCACTTAAATGCTATTTATTTACTAGCTGCCCAGGCAGATTTGGCGGCTTAAAAGCGCAAAAACACTTAAAAATGCAACGATCAAAAGCGCCTAGAATGCAGCACTTTGACTCCTTTGCACCCCTGCAAAACCATGAACGCTGCCGCATCTACCCCCACTGCCTCCACCGCGGCTTCGACCGCACCTGTGCACCTGCCTAAATCCGACCAAAATCTGATTTGGCTCGATTGCGAGATGAGTGGCCTGGACCCCAAAGTCAATCGCCTGCTGGAAGTGGCCATCGTCATCACCAACGCCGATTTGAGCGTGCGCGTGGAAAGCCCCGTTATCGTTATTCACCAAAGCGACGCGCATATGGCCAAGATGGACAAGTGGAACCGATCCACCCACGGCAAAAGCGGACTCACAGCCAAAGTGCGCGCCAGCAAAACCACCACCCCAAAAGCGGAAGAGCAGCTACTGGCCTTTATCAAAAAATATGTACCACGCGCCAAATCGCCCATGTGTGGCAACACCATAGGGCAAGATCGCCGCTTTTTAGCGCGTTATATGCCCAAGCTGGAAGCGTATTTTCATTACCGCAATTTGGATGTCAGCACGCTCAAAGAGCTGGCCAAGCGCTGGAAACCTGAAATACACGCTGGCTTTAAAAAGCAGCAAGCCCATACTGCGCTGGCCGATGTGCACGAATCCATAGACGAGCTGCTGTATTACCGCGAGAAATTTTTGAAGGTGTAAGCAGCCAGCACGCCCATAAGCCCGCGCCAGCCGCCCCAAGCGTATGATGTGCCCATGATGCGCCCAGCCCAAGTCTTATATCCAGAGCTAGAAACCCGCCCATTTATTTTTTCGGCCACCGTGCTGTTGCTACGCAATAGCGCGGATCAAGCTGGCGGGCTAGAGGCTTTGATCAGCCAACGCGCTGCGCATACCCAGTTTGTGCCCAGCATGTATGTCTTTCCCGGCGGGCGGGTGGATGCCGATGATGCCTACTGGGTAGGCTATTGGGCGGCGCTTTTCCCCACGCATTGGCCCCATCGCACCCGCTGCCAAGCCTTGGCCGCCGTGCGCGAATGTTTTGAAGAAATGGGCGTGGCGCTGGCACAAGACGCGGCGCAACAAGCCTTAAGCACTGCGCAATGCGCGCAACTGCAGCGCCAGCAGCCTTTTTTTGCCCAACTAGCGCAGCAAGGCTGGCAGCCTGCGATTGCTGATTTAGCCTGGGTCTGCGACCGCGTACCACCAGCGAGCCTAGAGCGGCGCTACCACACCGCATTTTTTTATGCCCTTATGCCTGCAGGGCAAGTGGTGCAACCCGATTTGCAAGAACAGTTAGACGCAGTATGGCTGCCTGTGCGCAGCAGCGCGTGGCAGGGCGAAGCCGGCGCACAACGCTACCCCATGATTGCGCCCACGCAGGAAGCCCTGCAAACCCTGCAAGCCTTTGACCATGTGGCCGACGCTTTGCACAGCGCCCACGCGCATACCGATATGCAGCGCCAGGCAGCGCATTACTTTGCACGCGAAGTGTGCTTGCAGGGGCAGCTGCAGCGCATCAGTTACACGCATCTGGCTTACGCCGAAGCCGAGCTGATAGACCCCACAGGCCGCCAGCGGCTAGCCATGGATTGGCAATACCAAAAGCCTGTGGCTTTGACCCGCAGCGTGCAACGCCTGACCTGCCCCAACCCTGGCATGATGAGTGGGCCTGGTACCAATACCTATCTGATAGGCAGCGCCGAACAAGGCTTTATCGTCTTGGATGCGGGACCTGCTGATCACGGCCATTTGCGCCGCATTTTGCAAGCCACGCAGGGGCGCATACTCAGCCTGTTTTGCACCCATTCCCACCCCGATCATGCCCCTGGGGCGCGGCTGTTACACCGCTATTTACGCCGGCAAGGGCAGGTGCTGCCGCTGCTGGGTATGGCATCCGCCCCCACTGCAGCAGCGCACAGCCGTTTTACCCCCACAGTGCAGGTGCAACATGGGCAAATCCTGCATATACCTGCAACTCAAGATAAGCAAGCACTAACACTGCAGTGCATCCACACCCCCGGCCATGCCGCCAATCATGTGTGCTTGCTGCTGCAAGAAGACGGAATTTTGTTCAGCGGCGACCATATTTTGAGCGGCACCACCACCGTGATTTCGCCACCCGATGGCGATATGCAAGCCTATCTGGACGCGCTGGACACTTTAGACGCTGCCTGCCAGCAATGGGATGCGCAATACATTTTGCCCGCCCACGGCCATGTCTTAGGCGGCTTTGGCAGCACCGACCCCGCGCAGCTGCCCGCCACCGGCGTGGCTGCGGGTGCAGGTGCGCGGCGCATCGTGGCTTATTACCGCCAGCACCGCCTGGCGCGTGAAGCCAAAGTCATTGCGGCCATGCGCCAGCTCAGCGTGCAAGGCAATACGCCAGAAATTCGCCAACAATTACTGCCTTTGGTTTACGACGATGCGCCGCCTGCGCTGTGGCCTGTGGCCGAGCGTTCGCTGCAAGCCCATATCACGCGCATCCTCGCCTTGGATTTGCTTGCAAAAGCATAGCTGCTCAGGCAGATTTCTCGGCTTAAAATCGCAAAAACGCATTAAAAATCATCACATCATGAAGAAAACGCGCTATCTCACCGGCATCACCACCACGGGCACGCCACACCTGGGCAACTATGTCGGCTCCATCCGCCCCAGCCTGGCAGCCAGCCGCCGCGCTGATGTTGAGAGCTTTTACTTTCTGGCCGATTACCACGGCCTGATCAAATGTGACGACCCGGCACGCATCCAACAATCCACGCTAGAAATTGCCGCCACTTGGCTGGCCGCTGGCCTAGACCCCGAGCGCGTGGTCTTCTACCGCCAAAGCGATGTGCCTGAAATCCCTGAGCTGACTTGGTTCCTCACCTGCGTCACAGGCAAAGGTTTGCTCAATCGCGCCCACGCCTACAAAGCCGCTGTGGATAAAAACACCGAGGGCGGCGTGGATGCCGATGATGGCGTAACGGCAGGTCTCTTTATGTACCCCGTGCTCATGGCCGCCGACATTCTGGCCTTTAGCGCACACAAAGTGCCTGTGGGCAAAGACCAAATCCAGCATATTGAAATGGCGCGCGACATCGCCGCCAGCTTCAACCACTTGTATTGCGGGCAAAACCCGCTGTTGGTACAGCCCGATTTTGAGGTGGACGAACAAGTGGCGCTGCTGCCGGGCTTAGACGGGCGCAAGATGAGCAAAAGCTATCACAACACCATCCCCCTGTTTGTGCCGCGGGACGAGATGCGCAAAAAAATCATGAGCATCGTCACCGATTCCAAATTGCCGGGCGAAGCCAAAGACAGCGAAAGCTCAGCCCTATTCCAAATCTACCGCGCCTTTGCCAGCGAAGCGGAAACCGCCGCCTTCGCACAAGAATTTGCCGCGGGCATAGGCTGGGGCGAAGCCAAAGGAAAACTCTTTGCCCGCATCGATGCCGAAATCGCACCCATGCGCGCACGCTATGCCCAATTGATAGCGAACCCGCAAGAAGTGGAAGCCATTTTGCAAGCCGGTGCTGCCAAAGCGCGTGCCGTGGCCCAGCCCTTGGTACAAGCCGCACGCGCGGCGGTGGGGATACGGCCTTTGGCTGCAAAGGCACAAGCCGCAGCCGCCAAGAAAAGCGCGGCACTACCTGCATTCAAGCAATACCGCGAAACCGATGGTTTGTTTTATTTCAAACTGAGTGCGGCTGGTGGTGAAGTCTTGCTGCAAAGCGCGGGCTTTGCCAACCCGAAAGAAGCCGCGAGCGTAATTGCCGCGCTCAAAACCCAGGGTCAGGCCGCTTTAACAGCACACGCAGCGCATATTGCCGTCCAAGCTGAAGCAGCAGTTGTGCAGGCGGCATTGTCCGACCTAGTGGCTGCACAGGCCGAATAAAATCATAGCTGCCCAGGCAGATTTGGCGGCCTAAACCGCCAAAAACATCAAGAAAAT
>CAZSPW010000068.1:0-10215 GCA_964608575.1 uncultured Burkholderiaceae bacterium
GGTTTTAGGCCGCCAAACCTGCCTGAGCAGCTACGCTATTGATAGCTTCCCGCCAGCAAAATCAGGAAAGTCAGCCATGCCTCTTATCCCCAATCAAGCCCCGCAGCTATTCGTCAGTCAATGGTTAAACACGCCCGAGCCTATAGATTTAGCCGATCTGCGCGGCAAAGTGGTGGCGATTTTTGCTTTCCAAATGCTGTGCCCAGGCTGCGTAGCGCATAGCCTGCCACAAGCCGTCAAGCTGCGCGACACCTTCCCCTCAAGCGATGTCGCCGTGCTCGGTTTGCACACCGTGTTTGAACACCATCAGGCCATGAACCCAGCCGCGCTGCACGCTTTTGTGCATGAATACCGCCTGCGTTTTCCTATCGCTATTGATGCGCCTAGCAGCGACCCGGAGCAAAACCCCATTCCGCAAACGATGGCGGATTGGCAATTGCAGGGCACGCCCAGCCTGATACTGCTGAATAAACAAGGTGGCGTGCATTTATCGCACTTTGGCAGCATCAGCGATTTGGCGCTGGGCGCGCTGATCGGGCGTTTATTAGCCCAGGATTAATCGCTTTTAAACGGCTTCGCCTTGCACCGCCTTGCGCACCCAATCGGGCAGGCTCACGGCCTTTTCTTTCTCCATATCTATCCAAATCACCGTAGCGCCCCCTGCCGCATAGATCGTGCCCTCTTGCCCTTCTAACTCCATCGTCACCCAGGTATCAAAAGTGGAACGGCCGCAATCGCTGACATAAAGCTTGGCAATCACATTGCCGGGAAACTTCATCGGCAAATAGAAATTACAAAACACATTGACAATGATGGGGCCGGTTTTGGCAGGATAAGCCGCGCCACTGGCATCGCGCATTTGCAGCATCCACTCGGTACGGGCAATTTCCAGATAACGAATGTAATTGGTATTGTTCACATGCCCCACCGCATCCATATCGCCCCAGCGAATAGGGATGATGCATTGGTGCATGAATGTTTTATTTTCTGGAATAGCAATTTTCATCGAACCGTCCTTTACTCAGCCCAAAGTCTAACCCGCAGCTTATGCCTAACCCTGCATCATTTGGAGTAAAGCGAGCGCCAAAGCGAGCGCCGCCCTCCCTCAGGCCAGCACATTTCAATGCGACAATCTGCGCCCATGAATGCTGCCTTTTCGCCCACAAAAACCGCCGTTATTTTGTGCAATTTGGGCACGCCCGATGCCCCCACGCCCACAGCCGTGCGGCGCTATTTGGCTGAATTTCTCAGCGATCCCCGTGTGGTGGAAATTCCTCGTGCCATATGGCTGCCCATTTTGTACGGCATCATTTTGACCATTCGCCCACGCAAATCTGCTGCTAAATACGCGCAAGTGTGGTTGGGCGATAAAGGCTCTCCCCTCTTGCACTACACCCAGCTACAAACAGCAGGGCTGCAAACCCGCTTGGGCGAACACGCCAAGGTTTACACCGCCATGCGCTATGGCCAACCTGCCCTGCCCACGGTATTGAGCCAGGCGCAGGCCGCTGGTGCCGAGCGCATCCTCATTCTGCCCATGTACCCCCAATATTCGGGCACCACTACGGCCAGCGTATACGATGGCCTAGCCGCATGGAGCGTTCGGCAGCGCCGCATACCCAGCATCAGCGTTATCAGCGACTTTCATCAACACCCAGCGTATATCGCAGCTTTGGCAGCCCAAGTGCAGGCACATTGGCAGCAACATGGCCGTGCGCAAAAGCTGGTTTTGAGCTTTCATGGCGTGCCGCAACGCACCGTCGATTTAGGCGACCCCTATGCCGCGCACTGCCAGAAAACAGCCGAATTACTGGCTGCGGCACTGCAATTGCAACCCCAGCAATGGCAAATGACTTTCCAATCGCGCTTTGGCAAAGCCAAATGGCTAGAGCCCGCCACGGATCACAGCCTAGAAAAACTGGCGCGCCAAGGCTGCAGCAGCGTTGATGTGTTTTGCCCAGGTTTTGTGGCCGATTGTCTGGAAACCCTGGAAGAAATCGCGATGGAAAACCGCGAGATTTTTATGGAGGCCGGCGGGCAAGACTTCCGCTTTATACCCTGCTTGAACGACAGCCCGGTTTGGCTAGATGCTTTGGCGCAAATCGTCGATACGCAGATTTAAACGCGCCAAAAAGCCTGCCCGCCAGTCGTCAGAAACCGCGTGCAGGTATCTGCACCCAATATCTCGCTATGCAGCGGATACAACGGCTGCGCTTGATCTACATGATGATAAGCAGGCAAAACCGCCACAGGACGGCCTGCGCCCAATAGCTTGGGTGCTTGGTAATACAGCACTTCATCGACCAGACCCGCTTGCAGCAGTGCCCCGTTTAAAGTCGCGCCCGCTTCGATGTGCAGCTCATTCACGGGTAAATGGGTTTGCAGCCACGCCAGCAGCGCCGCCAAATCCACACGCCCCACAGCATCGGCTGGCAGCGCCACCAATTGCGCACCAGCAGCTTGCAATGCGGCCGCATTTTGTGCAGGGGCATTTTTAAGATGAAAAACCACGATTTTCCGCGCAAATTCTGCCTGAGCAGCTAGTAATTTTGCAGTAGCTGGCGTGCGCAACTGGCTATCGACTAGCAGCAAATGCGGCTGGCGCTGCATATCTATACCGCGCACATTGAGCAGCGGATCATCGGCCAGCACCGTGCCCACGCCCGTTAATACCGCGCAAGCGCGGGCACGCCAGGCATGGCCATCGGCACGCGCTGCCTCGCCCGTAATCCACTGGCTTTGGCCATTGGGCAGGGCGGTAAAACCATCTAAAGAAGCTGCAATTTTCAAGCGCAGCCACGGCCGCCCGCGCTGCATACGGCTGAAAAACCCGATATTCAGTTGCTTGGCTTCCTGCGCCAGCACGCCTGTCTCTACGGCTATGCCTGCCGCTTGCAGTTTGGCGGCGCCCTGCCCCGCAACTTGAGGGTTGGGGTCTTGCAGCGCACACACCACACGCGCTAAACCAGCGTGAATCAGCGCATCGGCGCAAGGCGGCGTGCGCCCTGTGTGGCTGCAAGGCTCCAATGAAACATAGGCCGTGGCACCGCGCACATCCACACCCTGCTGCGCGGCTTCATGCAAAGCCTGTGCTTCCGCATGGCGGCTGCCTGCGGCCTGGGTAAAGCCCTGGGCCAATACTTTGCCTGCGCGCACGATGATGCAGCCCACGCGGGGGTTGGGATTGCTTAAATACACACTAGCCTGCGCCAAAGCCAAGGCGCGGCGCATCCAATAAATATCCTCGGTGGCTGCGCCGCCGCAGGCTGCTGTCTTGCTAGTCATCCGTTCGCGCCTTTAAAAACAAAGGCCGCAGTGTAGCGGCATAAAAAAACCGCTTGGTTTGTAGCCCAAGCGGTTTTGCTGCAAAGCAGAGCAGTAAACGAATTAACGCTTGCTGAACTGTTTGCGACGACGGGCTGAACGCAGACCGACTTTTTTACGCTCAACTTCGCGGGCGTCACGCGTGACATAACCAGCGGCGCTGAGTGTAGGTTTCAAGTTTGCGTCGTAATCGATCAAAGCGCGGGTAATGCCGTGGCGTACCGCACCAGCTTGACCAGACTCGCCACCACCGTGCACATTGACTTGAATGTCAAAGGCTTCGGTGTTTTCAGTCAGAACCAGAGGCTGTTTGGCAATCATGATAGAGGTTGAGCGACCAAAGTAGTCGCCAATTTCTTTACCGTTGATCACGATTTTGCCTGAACCTTTTTTGAGGAAAACACGGGCTACGCTGCTTTTGCGGCGGCCAGTGCCGTTGTTCCAATCACCAATCATTTGTCGGCTCCTCAAATATCAAGCACTTTGGGCTGCTGCGCTGTGTGTGGATGCTCAGCACCACCATAGACTTTCAGCTTTTTGATCATGGCGTAACCCAAAGGACCTTTGGGCAACATGCCTTTGACCGCTTTTTCCAGCGCACGGCCAGGGGCTTTGGCTTGCATGTCGCGGAAATTGGTTTGGCGGATACCGCCTGGATAACCAGTGTGGCGGTAGTAAATCTTGTCCAGGTTTTTATTGCCTGTTACACGGATTTTGGCCGCGTTAACGATAACAATGTAATCGCCTGTATCAACATGGGGGGTATAAATGGCTTTGTGTTTACCACGCAGGCGGGCGGCTACTTCGCTGGCAACGCGACCCAGTACCTTATCGGTGGCATCAATCACAAACCACTCATGAACCACCTCTGCGGGTTTAGCGCTAGTAGTGCTCATTCGGAGTTCTCTTTCAATTAACATGGCGGCGCTTTTCCACGGTCGGTCTTTCTCTTTTAATCGGAAAGGCTCTTAGGTGGGTGAAAAAACTTCGTCGCGGCAGCCGCCAAACGCTACGAAGCCCGCCATTATAGCGATTTTCTACACCCCGGCAGAGAGGGGTCGATACAGCCCAGTGGCCTTAAGCGCAGCTAGGCAGCCTAAAAATCGTGCATTTTCTCGGCAATGGCGCTATAAATCAGCCCACTATCCATTTTTTGAGAGGCCGCCATGAAAGCCCGAAACCGAATTGCGCTCGGCACTTTAGCCATCAGTGGCTTATTGTTACCCGCTTGCGGCGGCGGCGTGTGGAACGGCGGCGCACCCAACCCCACTTCAGCCCCGAATCCCAGCACAGTGCCCACCAGCACGCCACCGGCTACCCTAACGGTCACTAGCACCGCTTTTAGCAATGGCAGCCCTATTCCGCAGCAGCACGCATGTACAGCCGCTGGCGGCGCGAACCAATCTTTCCAAATTAGCTGGAATACCCCATTGCCCGTAGGCACAGGCAAACTGGCCATCGTTATGGACGACGAAACAGCCCCCTGCGGCACAGGCAACAATGCCTGCGTGCATTGGGGCGTGTTCAATATCCCCATCAGCGTCACGCAACTGGCGGCAGGCATTAACCCGATCAATGTGTCGCCCAATATCAAACTCGGCAAAAACTACGATGGCAGCTCGCAATACGCGGGTATGTGCCCACCTGTTGCCAGTGGGATACACACTTATACAGTCAGCCTATTTGCCTTAAGCGGCACCGCGCCAAACGAGCCAGGCGGCGCGGGCATCACACGCAGCCAATTCCGCAATAGCTACGGCGCGTACATTTTGGGCGAAGGCGTACTCAGTGGCACTTATGACCGCGATAACCCCACGCCCACGCCTTGAGCTATGCATATTTGCGCAGCCACACAAAAAACGGAGCCCCTAGGCTCCGTTTTTTGTTTTATTCAGGCATCAATGAATCCGCATCCCAGGGTGGGCACCTGCCACGGGCTCCAAGATATAAATGCCAGGGTTAGCCTTTTCATCCGCATGGCTGGCAGCTAAGACCATGCCTTCGCTCACGCCAAACTTCATTTTGCGCGGCGCAAGATTGGCCACCAGCACGGTGAGTTTGCCCACCAAATCGGCAGGCTGGTAGCAACTGGCTATACCGCTGAAGACATTGCGGGTTTTGACGCTGCCGTCTGCATTTTTCTCACCCACATCCAGCGTCAATTGCAACAATTTAGTCGAGCCATCAACGGCCTTGCAGTCCAAAATTTTGGCTATGCGCAAGTCGATTTTGACGAAATCGTCGATGCTGATGGTTTCCGCCAGCGGCTCGCCGCCCGGGGCATTGGGGTCGATGATGGCTTCTGGCGCTTTAGGTTTTTTCTCAGCCTTCGCTTCTTTTTTAGGAGCTGCCAGGGCAACATCTGCGCCCAATTTTGCCGATTCTATGCCAAATAATGCATCCAATTGTTTGGTATCTACGCGTTGCATCAAATGTTTGAATTCGCCCATGGCGTGGCCTGCGGGCAGCAACGCCGCCGCATCGGCAAAGCTTTGTGCGGGCAGGTTCAGCAAGGTTTCCACCTGCGCGGCCAGCTTGGGCAAGATGGGCTTGAGGTAAATGGTCAGCAGGCGGAAGGCTTGCAAGCACAGGGTGCAAACTTCGTGCAAGCGCGCTTCCTGGCCTTCTTGCTTGGCCAATTCCCAGGGCTTGTGCGTATCTACATAGGCATTGACCTGATCGGCCAGCGCCATGGCCTCGCGCACTGCTTTGCCGTATTCACGCGCCTCATACAGGGCGGCAATGCCCTGCCCAGCCGCTTGCATTTGGGCGAGCAAGGCGCTGCCTTCAGTATCCAAAGTACCCAGCTTGCCGCCAAAGCGTTTGCTGATAAAGCCCGCCGCGCGGCTGGCGATATTGATGTATTTGCCGACCAAATCGCTATTGACCCGCGCCATAAAGTCATCGGCATTGAAGTCGATGTCTTCATTGCGCGCAGACAATTTGGCGGCTAGGTAATAGCGCAGCCATTCGGGGTTCATGCCGATTTGCAAATATTTCAGCGGGTCTAGGCCTGTGCCGCGGCTTTTGCTCATCTTCTCGCCGTTGTTCACCGTCAAAAAGCCATGCACAAACACATTGTTCGGCGTTTTGCGCCCGGTGAAATGCAGCATGGCGGGCCAAAACAGGGTGTGGAAGGTGATGATGTCTTTGCCGATGAAGTGGTATTGCTCCAAATCGGGCTGAGCCATGAAGGCGTCGTAATCCTCGCCTTGCTTGGCCAACAAGTTTTTCAGGCTGGCCAAATAGCCCACGGGCGCATCCAGCCACACATAAAAATACTTGCCCTCAGCATTCGGGATGGGGATGCCAAAGTAAGGCGCGTCGCGCGAAATATCCCAATCACCCAGCTTGGCCTTGCCATCTTCGCCAATTTCAAACCATTCTTTGACCTTATTCGCCACCTCGGGCTGCAGCTTGCCGTCTTGCGTCCAATTTTGCAAAAACTCCACCGTGCGCGGATCAGACAAGGTGAAAAAGAAATGCTCTGAGCTTTTCAGCACAGGCGTAGCGCCCGTCAAAGCCGAGAAAGGATTTTTCAAATCCGTGGGTTGATAGACCGCGCTGCAGACTTCGCAGTTATCGCCGTATTGGTCTTTGGCGCCGCATTTGGGGCATTCGCCTTTGATATAGCGATCGGGCAAAAACATGCCTTTTTCGGGGTCGAAAAACTGCTCGATGGTGCGGCTTTGGATCAAACCGGCTTTTTGCAAATCGAGATAAATCGCTTGCGCTAGCTCGGTGTTCTCGGGGCTGTGGGTGGAATACCAGTTATCGTGGCTGATGCCAAAACCTTCTAAATACGGTTTGCGGCCTGCGGCAATTTCGGCCACAAAGGCCTCGGGCGTGACGCCTTTTTTCTCGGCCGCAATCATGATGGGCGCGCCGTGGGCATCGTCTGCACCTACAAAGTACACACGGTTGCCCTGCATCCTTTGATACCGCACCCAAATATCGGCCTGGATGTATTCCATGATGTGGCCAATGTGGAAAGTGCCATTGGCGTAAGGCAGAGCCGTGGTGACAAAAAGCGTGCGCGGCGAAGGTGCCGACGCCTGGGCGGGTGCAAGATTGGGCATAAAGACTGAGGGTTTATAAGTACAAAGCAGGGCGAGAAGCTGAGACAATCGCCGCCTAAGGCGCTTATTGTAAAAGCCCACACCAATATACGAGACCCAAGCCCATGAACGCACAAAACATTGCCGCCGCACTGACCCATCTGCTAGACCCGCTGACTGGGCAGGCTTACGCCCATGAAAAAAACATCACAGCCATCAGCTTCAGCGGTGGCAAACTGGTTTGCAACATCGCCCTGCCCTACGCCTGCGCCAGCCTGCACCCGGCCATCAAGGCTCAAATCGATGCGGCACTGCTGAAAATTTCTGGCGTTGAAGTGGCTGACGCACACATTTGCACCAACATCATCGCCCATGCCCTCGGGCAGGGTGCTCAGCTCATCCCCGGGGTGCGCAACATCATTGCCGTGGCTTCGGGCAAAGGCGGCGTGGGCAAAAGCACCACTGCCGTGAACTTGGCGCTGGCGCTGCAATACGAAGGCGCCAAAGTCGGCATGCTAGATGCCGATATTTACGGCCCCAGCCTGCCGCATATGCTGGGCGTGAATGCCAAGCCTGAGCTAAACGAAAACAAAATGATGCTGCCCCTCACGCCTTTTGGCTTGCAGGTCAATTCCATAGGCTTTCTCATCCCGGCTGAAAAAGCCAGCGCCTGGCGCGGGCCTATGGCCACGGGCGCACTCGACCAATTGCTGAAACAAACCCTGTGGGACGATCTGGATTACCTGATTGTGGATATGCCGCCAGGCACGGGCGATATTCAACTGAGCATGGCGCAGCGCGCACCTGTTACGGGCGCAGTCATCGTCACCACGCCGCAAAATGTGGCGCTTTTGGATGCTGTCAAAGGCATCAACCTGTTCCAAACCGTGCGCACGCCGATTTTGGGGGTGGTGGAAAACATGGCCGTGTACACCTGCAGCGCCTGCGGCCACCAAGAGCATATTTTTGGACAAGAAGGCGGGCAGAAGCTGGCCGAAGGTGCGGGCTGCGAAGTGCTGGGGCATATGCCGCTGAAACCTGCGATTCGCCAACAAGCTGATCTAGGCGTGCCTACACTGGTACAAGACCCCAATAGCGACGAGGCCCGCCTGTACCGCGATATGGCACGCAAAATTGGCGCCAAAGTCGCGCTGCTGGGCAAAAACTACGCGGATAAATTCCCGCCGATTCAAGTCAAATAAAGCTATTTTCAGCATGGTTTTTTGGCTTTTAAGCCGCAGATACTGCCTGGGCAGCTCCTGTTTTAATAGTTGTTAATTCACGCTTTTGGCTCTCCGCACAAGCTCCCTACAATGGCGCACCATGCCGCACACGCATCGCCCACGCTCTCAGCCCTTGCAGCCACGCCATACACCAAGGCGCGGCTTTACCCTGCTGGAATTGCTGGTAGTGCTGGCCATCATCGGCGTGGCGGCAGGTGGCATCATGCTGGGCTTGCGCGATAGCCAAGAAACCACACTGTATAAACAAGCTGAACAAATCGCCGCTGTCATGGAAATTGGCCGCGCCCAATCGCGTGCCCGTGGCTTGGCGGCTGAATTTGCGGTGGACGAAGAAGGCTTTATGGTCAAAGACCCCAGCGTGGCTATAGACGAGAAAAAACGCACGCCTTGGCTGGCCAAAGGCATCAGCGTATCGGGCAGCCTGCCCGTGCGTTTGGGGCCAGAGCCGATATTGCCCGCGCAAACCATCGTCATCAGCTTGGGCGAGCGCAGCCTGCGCGTGGGCACACAAGGCTTAAAACCCTTTGCCATTGAGGAGCTGCAGCCATGAAACGCAGGCAGCTTGGCTTCACCCTGATAGAAGTGCTGGTGGCGCTGGCCATCATTGCCGTAGCACTGGCCGCAGGTGTGCAAGCCAGCGGCGCGCTGCTAGCCAATACCGAACGCCAGCGCGAATCGGTGCTGGCGCAACTGTGCATAGAAAACGCCTTTACCGAACTGCGCCTCAAAAGCATGACGGGCGCAGGCCGCCCCGCCGCAGGCGAACAAACTTTTGAATGTCCACAAGCGGGCGTGAATTACACCGTTGTCGTCACCGTCAGCGGCACGCCCAACCCCAATATCGTGCGCCTAGACGCTGCCGTTAAAAATGCGGATGAAGGGCAAATCATGACACTCTCTAGCGTACTGGGGCCGCCATGATGCAGGGCAAAGCTCGTGGATTCACCTTAGTGGAAGTCATGGTGGCGCTGGCCATCATGGGCATCGTCACCGCCATGGCTTGGCAAGGCATTAGCAGCATCATGCAAAGCCAACAATACAACCGCGAACGCAGCAGCGAAGTCGCCGTCATGCAAACCCTGCTGGCGCAATGGGATAGTGATCTCAACCACATCGAACTCAACAGTAGCGGCAATTACGCGCGGGATATTCCGCCCATCCAATATGAAAAAGACGACGGCCTGCTGCGCCTCGTGCGCTGGGACGATGGCCGCACCGACCGCGCCTTGCGCGTAGTGGCCTGGAAAAAACGCCTGACCAACCCCAGCGACGACGCAAAAACCGGCGCGGGCACCCTGATGCGCTGGCAATCGCCCCCCATTGCCAGCATGGAAGACCTGAGCCTGGCTTGGCAAAACGCCAAAATCTGGGCCGATGGCAGCGAAAACACCGCCCTGCTGGCTACAGAATTGGCTATTTTGCCCATCACCGAATGGGAACTGCGCCCCTTCCGCCAAGGCCAGTGGAGCGATGACGCGCAAGACATCGCACGCAATAACCAAGGCAGTGTGCGCCTGCAAGGCTTGCGCTTAGTTCTCACCCCAGCCGAAGGCAGCGTATTCGCTGGCGGCGCCATCACCAAAGACTGG
>CAZSPW010000069.1:0-9915 GCA_964608575.1 uncultured Burkholderiaceae bacterium
GTTTTAAGCCAGCGCACGGTTTTCGCCAGCGCCAAACAGATTGCTTTCGCAACGCAGGCAGATGCCCGCGTGTTCGCTGTCAAGCTGCACATCATCGGTGTAATGCCAGCAGCGCACGCATTTGGTTTTGGCCGTGGGCTGCACGCTGATTTGCAGGGGGGTGTCGGCTGCGCCTTGGTGCAAGGTGGCGACTGAGCTAATCAGCACAAATTTCAAATCCGCACCTAGGCTGGCCAAGTCGGCATAGTCTTGGCCGCTGGCCGTGAGGCTGATTTCGGCCTGCAGCGAAGCGCCAATCTTGCCCGCTTCGCGCAGGGTTTCGGCTTCTTTGTTCACGGCTTCGCGGATGGCGCGGATGCGCTGCCATTTGGCCAATAAATCGGTATGCGTTTGGCCAGATAAATCGCCGTAATCGGCATATTGCTCGATAAAGATGGAGGGGGATTTGCCCACCAGTGCCCAGATTTCTTCGGCAGTGAAGCTGAGGAAGGGCGCCATCCAGCGCAAAACAGCCTGCAAGATGTGGTGCAGGGCGGTTTGCGCGCTGCGCCGTGCGGCTGAATTGGCCGCCGTGGTGTAGAGGCGGTCTTTGAGCACATCCAGATAAAAGCCGCCCAAATCTTCTGAGCAAAATTGCTGGATTTTGCTGACCACAGGGTGGAATTCATAGGCTTTGTAATGCGCCAGAATTTCATCTTGCAATTGCGCTGTGCGCAGCAGTGCCCAGCGATCGAGTTCCAGCATGTTTTGTGCTTGAACCTCGTCCCGCGCCAAATCAAAATCGCTGGTATTGGCCAGCAAAAAGCGCAGGGTATTGCGGATGCGGCGGTAGGCATCAACCACGCGCGCCAAGATTTTGTCGTCGATCCCTAAGTCGCCCGAGTAATCGGTAGCGGCGACCCAAAGGCGAATAATTTCTGCGCCCATTTTTCCGCTAACTTCTTGCGGCGCAATCACATTGCCGACCGACTTGCTCATCTTGCGGCCTTTGCCATCCACCGTGAAGCCGTGGGTCAGCAGGGCTTTGTAGGGGGCGCGGTCGTACAGGGCGCAGGCCAGCAGCAACGAAGAATGGAACCAGCCACGGTGTTGGTCGTGGCCTTCTAAATACAAATCGGCTTCGGGGCCAGCCGCGTGCGCGGCGCCCGCGTGGGAGCCACGCAATACATGCTCGAAAGTGGAGCCTGAATCAAACCAAACTTCCAGAATGTCTGTGCTTTTGGTATAGCTCTTGGCGTCTTCTGCGCCCAAGATGTCTTCGGCCGTCACGCGGCTCCAGGCTTCCACGCCGCCTTGCTCGATCATGTCAGCCGCCTGATCCATGATTTCCATGGTGCGTGGGTGCAATTCGCCACTATCTTGGTGAATAAAGAAAGGGATGGGCACGCCCCAAGAGCGTTGGCGGCTGATGCACCAATCAGGGCGATTGGCAATCATGTCGCGCAGGCGGGTGCGGCCATTTTCGGGGTAGAACGCGGTTTGCTCGATGGCCGCCAGCGCGGTTTGGCGTAGGGTTTTGGGCGCTTTGTCTTTGGTGAATACGCCTTCGCCCTCATCCATGCGGATAAACCACTGCGCCGCTGCGCGGTAGATGACGGGGGTTTTATGCCGCCAGCAGTGCGGGTAGCTGTGTTCCATAGGGCTGGTGGCCAGCAGGCGGCCATGCTCTTGCAGGGTTTGCAAAATCACAGGCACAGCCTTCCAGATGTGCAGGCCGCCAAATAAGGGTAGCTCGGGCGCGTACACGCCATTGCCTTGCACGGGATTGAGAATGTCCTTGTATTTCAGGCCGTGCGCCACGCAGCTATTGAAGTCATCTAAGCCATAAGCGGGGGCGGAATGCACCACACCTGTGCCGTCGGCATCGCTGACATAGTCAGCAAGATACAGGGGTGCAGTGCGGCGGTAGCTGTAGGCATTGCCATCTTTTTCTGTAGCCAAGTCATACAGCGGGTGGCGGAATACCTGGCCGCGCAATACTTCGCCTTTGGCTGTGGCCAAAACTTGGCCTTGGCCTTCTAAGCCAAAACGCGCCAAGCATTTCTCCACCAAATTCGCACCCAGTAACAGCACGCCTTTGGGGGTGTCCACCAGAGCGTATTCCAATTCGGGGTGGGCGTTCAGGGCTTGGTTGGCGGGTATCGTCCAGGCGGTTGTTGTCCAGATGACGGCAAAAGCTGGTTTGCCTGCGGGCAGGGCAGACAAGCCAAAGGCTTGCGCCAAGCCTTGTGCGTTATCGCTTTCAAACGCGACATCTAGTGTGTCGCTCTTTTTATCGGCGTATTCGATTTCAAATTCAGCCAAAGAGGAAGCGCAATCAAAACACCAGTACACGGGTTTGAGGCCACGATAGACAAAGCCGCGCTCCATCACGCGTTTGAATACGCGCAGCTGCCCCGCCTCGTTGGCGGGGTTCATGGTTTTGTAGGGGTTGTCCCATTCGCCCAATACGCCTAGACGTTTGAAATCTGTGCGCTGGCCGTCAATTTGTTCAGTGGCAAAAGCGCGGCTTTTGGCCTGCATATCGTCGCGGCTCAATTTGCGGCCGTGGATTTTTTCTATCGCATTTTCAATCGGCAGGCCGTGGCAGTCCCAGCCTGGAATATAGGCCGCGTCATAGCCCATCAATTGCCGTGATTTGACGATCATGTCCTTCAAAATTTTATTGACGGCGTGGCCAATATGGATATTGCCATTGGCATAGGGCGGACCGTCGTGCAGCACGAATTTCGGCGCTCCGGCACGGGCGGCGCGCAATTGTTGGTAGATGCCTTTTTCTTCCCACTCTTGCACCCATTTGGGTTCGCGTTTGGGCAAATCGCCACGCATAGGGAAAGGGGTGTCGGGCAGATTCAGGGTTTTAGAAAAATCGATGCTCATGGCGCGAAAAAAAGGGGGCGAAGGGGGCGGAAATTTAAAAAAGCGTGTTGGCAGGCAGGATATGGGTTTTGCTCTTTTGTCGTGCAAAAAACGCACGAGCAGTTTGGCAGTCAGCCTCAATACCAGCGGTCAGGGCGGCGAGGCTGTCGTATTTCAACTCATCGTGTAGCTTCACCAAAAACTCGACGCGAATGACGCGGCCATAGCCGTGGTAGCGCGGCAGATGTGCGGGCCAGTCGAGGATATGGGTTTCCAGCAAAACGCGCCCGCCATTGACATCATTGGGATCAATCGCTGGGCGGGTGCCAAAATTGGCTACGCCTGCTAAGGGCTGGCTATCTAAGCCATGCACTAGCACAGCAAAGATGCCACTGGCGGCGGGTTGCCAGCGTTGGTGGTGGCCGCTAAAGCGCAAATTCAGGGTGGCAAAACCGTGTTCGCGTGCGGCTGATTTACCTAGTTCGCGCCCTAATTTAGCGCCATGCACCACATGACCGCTGACGCTGTAAGGCCGGCCTAAAAGCGTGGCTGCATCAGCCAAGCGGCCTGCAGCCAGGGCTTCGCGCACGGCAGAACTGGAAACACGCAAGCCCTGGAATGGGCCTGTTGCATGCCCTACGGCAAAAGGACCCGCAGGCAGCGTAGACAAGCCAACACCAGTGCGCCCACCCGCGTGCGACCAAGCAATTTCGTAGCTGTTCATCCGCGCCACATCAAAGCCCAGCGCCATACCTGATTGGTGTAGAAAGGAAAAATCGCCTGCGCGCTTAGCGCCAAAACGAAAATCGTCACCGACCAAAAGGTATTTGGTGTTCAGGCCTGCGACCAGAATGTCCTCCACAAAGGCTTGTGGCGGCATGCTAGCCAATTTCGTATTAAATGGCAGAACAATGGTGCTATCTAAGCCGCAATTCTCCAACTCTTGTAATTTATCGCGCAGGGTAGAGATGCGTGCAGGCGCTAATTCTGGTTTACCCAGTTGCCGCGCGAAAAAGTCTTTGGGATGGGGCTCGAAAGTTAAGGCACAGGTTTTTAAGCCTCGGTGCCTTGCTTCGCCACGCAGCAAGGCGATCATGGCCTGGTGGCCACGGTGTACGCCGTCAAAATTGCCTATAGTCAGCGCGCAGCCTGCAACTAAATCGCGCAAGGCTGCAGCTTGTAGGCCGCGAAAGACTTTCATAGTGGAGAATATTTGCTCTTTTTTCAATAGCGGCTGGGGCATATTTGCTGCGCTATAAGCATTAAATTATAGGTGAGTTTCACTGCTGCGCCGCGCGCAGCTGCAGTGCCTGCGGCATAATGGCTGCTTTCCTTTTTCTAGATGTGTGTATGAATCGCCTTGCTGCTATTTTGCCTGTCTCGAACATCGTCTTGGATGCCGAGATCACTAGCAAAAAACGCGCTTTTGAAGAATTGGGGCTGCTGTTTGAAAATCAGCATGGTTTGGCGCGTGTGGCTGTGACCGATAGCTTGTTTGCGCGCGAGCGCCTAGGCTCCACAGGTTTGGGCCATGGTGTGGCAATTCCCCATGGCCGCATCAAGGGGCTGAAGCAGCCGCAAGCAGCGCTCTTGCGTTTGCGCTCACCCATAGGCTTTGACGCTCCAGATGGCCAGCATGTCAGCCTGATTATCAGTCTGCTCATTCCGCAAAACAATGCACAGCAGCACCTAGAAATTCTGTCTGATATTGCCCAAATTTTGGGCAATGAAGCCTTGCGTGAGCAACTGAAAATAGCCACTGACGCTAAGAGCTTGCATGCTTTATTAGCGGGCGGGTAAAGCCAGCTATTTTTAGGCTTATCCCTCGGTTATAATTGCCTAAATTTTAAGCAATTTACACTCTGTTTTTTGATTTGCCTGCCGATGCGCAGGCTTTTTTTGCCTGTTTTTTATGGTGATGCAAATAGGTTCCTATATTCTTGCTAATGGCGTTTTTGCCGCGCCTATGGCGGGGGTAACGGATAGGCCTTTTCGCAAACTGTGTAAAAAATTGGGGGCAGGGTATGCCGTCAGTGAAATGGTTACCAGTCGCCCAGATTTGTTTAAAAGCCTGAAAACTTCGCGCCGTGCCGACCATAGGGGCGAGGTCGGGCCGATAGCGGTGCAAATTGCGGGCACAGATGCGGCCATGATGGCCGATGCTGCCCGTTACAACATCGATCGTGGCGCGCAAATCATCGATATCAATATGGGCTGCCCAGCTAAGAAAGTCTGTAATAAATGGGCAGGCTCAGCTTTGATGCAAGATGAAAAACTGGCGCTGGAAATTGTGGATGCCGTGGTGCAGGCTGCCGTCCCGAGCGGTGTGCCCGTGACTTTGAAGATGCGCACGGGTTGGTGCCAGCAGCATAAAAACGCCGTGGCGATTGCCCGTGCAGCCGAAAGCGCAGGTGTGGCTATGCTCACCGTGCATGGGCGCACGCGCGAGCAAGGATATAAGGGACAGGCTGAATACGAGACCATAGCTGCAGTGAAGGCCGCAGTGCGCGTGCCCGTGGTGGCCAATGGCGACATCACTAGCCCAGAAAAAGCCCTTGCCGTGCTGCGAACCACTGGGGCAGACGCCGTGATGGTAGGGCGCGCCGCCCAGGGGCGGCCTTGGATATTCCGCGAAATGGCCCATTACTTGGCCACAGGCGAATATTTGCCACCGCCGGCTACGCAGGAGGTGCGCGATTTGTTGTTAGAGCATTTGCTGGAACATTACGAGCTGTATGGCGAATATGCAGGCGTGCGCAGCGCGCGCAAGCATATTGGCTGGTATGTGGCGGGCTTGCCTGGCGGCATGGCCTTTCGCGCGCATATGAATACTTTGGAAAACGCTGCCGCCCAGTACGCGGCGGTGGATGCGTATTTCACGCAAATGATGCAAGAACATGGCTCTTTGCCTGCGACCTGCGCGCGTGCGGCTGCAGACTAAGCGCAAGATGGATAAAAAGAAAGACAAGTAAGATGAAAATCAGTATCAGCGAAAGCGTCGCGCACAACCTGCAAGCTTATTTTGACGATTTGCAGGGCGAAGATCCGGCCAATATGTACGAGATGGTGTTGAGTGTTGTGGAAAAACCGATGTTGGAAGTTGTGATGCTGCGTGCTGCGGGCAATCAATCCAAAGCTGCGCAATGGCTAGGGCTCAATCGCAATACCTTGCGGAAGAAGTTGCTGCAATACGGCTTGGCAGATTAGGCCTTAGCCGCGCCCTCTTCTTTATTCGGGAAATGGCGATCCAACCACTGCTGTAGGCGCGTGTAAATCTGCGCTCTATTGCTCTCGTGTAGCAGGTCGGGGCGCACACCCTCGTATTTTTTCGATTCGATAGACGCTGGTGTGGCGCGTAATAAAAAGTCTTCGGTACCACTGACATCCACCGCACCTTCCTTAGGACGCACCGCGTTATAAAGCAACAAGGTTTTGCTCTGCCACTCTTTGGCACGGCGTAACACCTCGGCGGCCATGCTGAACATGGCATCGCCTAGGCGTACGGTCATGACCCGCAACCATTTCGGATCGTTGGCCAGCAGTATCTGCTCATTGGCATCGCTGGTGTGCATGAGTGGGGTGAAGTGGGCTGGCCCCAAATGGTCGGGGAGTAGGTAGCGAAAGACTAAAAAAGTGAAATATTGCAGCCAGTTCATGTGCATGCGCAGCATGGGGGAGATCATGACATGGGCATTGGCGTGCAACAAGCCTTGGAGCTGCGCTTGTGCGGCTGCGGTGGCACCCATGGAATAACCCAAGGTAATCAGCGCGGTGCCTGTAGGTAGGCTGGCTTGCCAATCCTGCGCTACATCGGCAACATCTTCAGCCAATTGGTTGAGGTGCAAGATGTTGCCTTTCTCACCGTCAGAATCACCGTGACCATAAAAGTCGAAAGTGCGCACAGCAAAACCCCAGAGCAGCAGACGCTGTGCGAGGGCTTGGTAACGCAAGCCGTAATCGCCCAGCGTGTGCACAATCAGCACCGCCGCGCGTGGCGCTTTTTGGTGCACATGTGGCCAGTCATATACGGCCAGCTGTGTGCCGTTGCGCGAGAGTAGGTATTTTTGCGTCGCATCCATGCTGCTGTGCTACTGGGTTTTTGTCTGAGCAGTGGGCATCATAAAGGCAGATACGGGCTATTTTTTAAGGGTTTTCGCCATATTTGAGCGTCAAACTTGCCCTGGCAGCTATGAAATTCATACGGCTGCAAAGGCAGATAGGCAGTCAACTTACCCCATAATCGCGCGTGTTCTTCAACACGGAAAGCGTTGTACTGTGGATATTTTATTGCTCGTTAAAGCGGCCATCATGGGGGTGGTCGAAGGCCTGACGGAATTTTTGCCTATCTCCTCAACCGGGCACCTGATTTTGACGGGCAGTTTGTTAGGTATGACAGATGAGCGTGACAAGGTGTTTGAAGTGGCGATCCAAACGGGGGCCATTTTTGCCGTGATTTTGGTGTATTGGCAGAAAATTCGTGCCACGCTGTGCGGCTTGGGTAAGGTGGAATCGGCTAATCGACTTTTCATCAACATCTTGATTGCCTTTAGCCCTGCGGTGGTGTTGGGCTTGATATTTGGCAAATACATCAAAGCACATTTATTCAACCCCTTGGTGGTGGCCAGCGCCTTTATCGTGGGCGGCATCATCATTTGGGCCGTTGAGCGCCGCCCGCAAGCGCAAAACCCCGATAGCGGGCGCGTACAAAGCGCCGACGATTTGGGCTATGTTGATGCATTGAAAGTTGGTTTGGTGCAGTGTTTGGCCATGATTCCAGGCACTAGCCGCTCTGGTGCCACCATCATAGGTGGCATGCTTTTAGGCTTGTCGCGCAAAGCGGCAACGGATTTTTCTTTCTTCTTGGCTATTCCTACGCTGATAGGTGCAGGCGCTTACGATTTATATAAAAACCGCGCACTGATGACACTGGATTATTTGCCTGTGTTTGGTGTGGGCTTGCTGTTTTCTTTTATCAGTGCCTACTTTTGTGTGCGCTGGTTGCTCAAATACATATCGACCCACACCTTTACCGTTTTCGCTTGGTATCGGATTGCCTTTGGAGGTTTGATTTTGCTCACTTGGCAAATGGGCTGGATCAACTGGGTCGAATAAGTTTTGCCTGCTGCGCCTGCCTTAATCCCGCCTACAATCGCCAGCGATATATTTTTTTGATTGATAAAGGAAGTCCACCATGACCAAAGCCGTCATCGTCTCCACCGCCCGCACCCCTTATGGCAAAAGCTTTAAAGGTGGTTTTAACATCACCCACGGCGCTACGCTGGGTGGCCACGCCATCAAACATGCTGTAGAGCGCGCTGGCATTGATGGTGCAGAGGTGGAAGATGTCTTGATGGGCTGCGCCAACCCCGAAGGCGCGCAAGGCTGGAATGTGGCGCGCCAATCTGTGCTGCGCGCAGGTTTGCCAGACAGCGTGCCTGCTGCTGTAGTCAATCGTTTTTGCTCTAGCGGCTTGCAAACCATCGTCATGGCCAGCCAGCGCATCATTTCTGGTGAAGGCGATATCTATGTGGCTGGTGGCCTGGAGACTATCTCTTGCGTGCAGCCGCACATGAACCGCAACTTCTGGGAAGAAGCGTGGCTGGCGGAAAAACGCCCCACCAGCTACTGGAATATGATGAAAACGGCCGAGTATGTGGCCGATAAATACCAGCTCAAGCGCGAAGACATGGATCGCTATGGCGTAGAAAGCCAACGCCGTGCCTGCGCTGCGCAAGCCGCAGGCCTGTTTAACGAGGAAATGGTCGCTATCACCGTCACCAAGAGCGTGACCGATAAAGAAGGCAACACCACGCTGCAAGAAGTCACTGTTAGCGCAGATGAAGGCCTGCGTGAATCCACTTATGAACAAGTGGCCAGCCTCAAAACCGCCATTCCTGGTGGCGTGGTGACTGCGGGCAATGCCAGCCAGTTTTCAGACGGCGCAGGCGCTTGCGTGGTGATGAACGAAGATGTGGCGGCGAAAAAAGGCCTCAAACCCTTGGGTCGCTTCCTCGGCTTTGCCGTTGCTGGTTTAGCGCCAGAAGAAATGGGTCTGGGCCCTATGTACGCCGTGCCTAAAGTCTTGGGCAAACTCGGCCTGCAAGTCGCTGACATCGACCTGTGGGAAATCAACGAAGCCTTTGCCCTGCAAGTGCTGTATTGCGCCGACAAACTGGGCATTCCTGCTGACAAAATGAATGTCAACGGCGGCGCGATTGCTATGGGCCACCCTTACGGTGCCTCTGGCCAACGCTTGGTCGGCCACGCCCTGATCGAAGGCAAACGCCGCGGTGCCAAACGCGTTTGCGTGACCATGTGTATCGGCGGCGGTATGGGCGCTGCGGGCGTGTTTGAAGTACTGTAAAACGCCGCCATCTCCGCTTTGTGCAAATAAAAAGACCGCCTCGGCGGTCTTTTTTGCGTTCAAGGGATTTTTAAGGGTGTTTTAGAGCTTTTAGACCGCCAAATCTGCCTGAGCAGCTATCGATTTGATTGTATATTTATTGCTTCTGAACCGCCAATCATTTCATTTGTTAGCATTCTTTTGTCTATATTCAATGGAGGTTATCACGATGAGTACAACACCCAGCACTTTAGGCTGTATAGCCTGCTGGCCTTCTTCTGCAGATGCCGCCTACGAAGCCTTGAAAAACCTACAAACAGAAATTGAGCTAGTGGATGAATCCCATTTCACGGTCAAGATTCGATCCTGCACCAAATGTGAGCAGTTGTTTGTATCGGTATTTACAGAAACGATAGATTGGCAAGACGGGGACGACCCGCAATGCTGGAGCGTCATGCCATTAACCCCAGAAGAAGCGCAAAAACTGAGCGCAAAAGGCGGGGCTGCTGGGGTCTCAGCCTTGCCTACTGTGCGCCAAAGCCTTTGCCATGACGCGCCCAAAGGCAGTGCTGCGCGTAACTATTGGTGCCAGGGCATTGCCATCAGGCCACATGATTAAAAACGGCGCCGCAATAGCCCAAAAAAAACCGCCTCTTGTGAGGCGGTTTTGCATGGTGGGGCTAAAGAGCGATTAGATCGTCCGCGCCACTTCT
>CAZSPW010000070.1:0-9888 GCA_964608575.1 uncultured Burkholderiaceae bacterium
GCAATGCCGTAATTGGCAGTAAAGTTATAGCGAATCTCACCCTCTTCGCCCAAGGGTGCAGTGTGTGCAAAAGCACTGCTTACGATAAAACCTGCGGCGAGGGCAACGCAAGTGCGGCTCAAACGAGCCTGAAATGTGTGCTGCATGAGAACTCCTGTATCGGTTGGCGCTGGAGTGGAAAAATAAGCCAGCGCATAGCGAATGTAGCAGTGAAGATAGGGGCGCAGGCTTGATATAACTCATAAAGCATACTCCATTTAGGGTATGCACTAGGTTGGCCATGGTTTTTCGATGCAGGCCTTCACTTCGGACGCTATTTTTTCTTGTTTTTGTAGGAGGTTTAGGGCGATTTGTGCTAGAGAAATCAGCTTTTCATCAGATCTTAGCGAGGTCTGCACTAGAAACGCTTGCCCAATAAGGTGCAAAAAATCGCGGTTGCTCGTAGTGTGCCTTGGGCACGCAAGTGCAAAGCGCTGCTAGGAGATAAAAAAACCCCTCTATAAGAGGGGTTCAGCAGCATATGGCATGCATATGGCATGTGCACAAAGCTTTGAATGAGCGCCTAGCGCCCCGCGGTGTGCGCTTACTTAGCAGGTATGTCTCGGCGTACCGCGCCTGTATAGAGCTGGCGTGGGCGGCCGATTTTGTATTCGGGGTCGCCGATCATCTCGTTCAATTGCGCAATCCAGCCAACAGTGCGTGCCAGCGCAAAAATACCTGTGAACAGTTTGACGGGAATGCCGATGGCGCGTTGCACGATGCCAGAGTAGAAATCGACATTGGGGTAGAGCTTGCGCTGCACGAAGTAGTCGTCTTCTAGGGCGATTTTTTCCAGCGCCATCGCCAGTTTGAACAGGGGATCGTTTTCTAAACCCAGCTCGGCCAAGACTTCTTTACAAGTTTCTTGCATCAATTTGGCGCGTGGATCATAGTTTTTGTACACGCGGTGGCCAAAGCCCATCAACTTCACGCCGCTAGATTTATCTTTGACTTGCTCCATGAATTGGCCGACTTTTTCAATGCCGCCATTGGCTTGAATGTCTTCGAGCATATTCAGGCAAGCTTCGTTGGCGCCACCATGTGATGGACCCCACAAGCAGGCTACCCCTGCAGCAATGGCTGCAAAGGGGTTGGTGCCAGATGAGCCGCATAGGCGCACAGTAGAGGTCGAGGCGTTTTGCTCATGGTCAGCGTGCAGGATGAAGATGCGATCGAGCGCGCGTTCAATCACGGGGTTGACTTTGTATTCGTCGCAAGGCGTGGCAAACATCATGCGCAGGAAGTTACCTGAATAGCTCAGGCTATTGTCAGGGTACATATAAGGTTGACCAACGCCATATTTATAGGCCATAGCCACCAGGGTAGGCATTTTGGCAATCAAGCGGATCGCGGCGATGTCGCGGTGTTGTGGGTTGTTGATGTCGGTGCTGTCGTGATAGAAAGACGACATAGCACCAACCAAGCCCGTCAGGATGGACATGGGATGAGCGTCACGGCGGAAGCCACGCAAGAAGAATTGCATTTGCTCATTCACCATGGTGTGGTTTAGTACCAACTTATGGAACTGATCGCGTTCGGTGGTGTTGGGCAGTTCGCCTTTGAGCAGGAGGTGCGAAACATCGAGAAAATCGTAAGCGCCAGAGGCCAATTGCTCGATGGGGTAGCCGCGATAAAGCAGTTCGCCTTTATCGCCGTCGATATAAGTAATGGCAGATTGGCAGGCTGCAGTTGACAAAAAGCCAGGGTCGTAAGTGAACATGCCCGTTTGCCCGTAGAGCTTGCGGATGTCAATGACATCAGGGCCGATCTGGCCGTGGTAAACGGGCAAGTCGACACTGGGTTTGCCATCAGAAAACGAGAGAGTGGCTTTTTGATCTGAGAGTTTCATGGGCGGGGCTTTCTGTTTGTCGAGAATTTTTTTGCAAGCTTCTATTTTATGCGAGGCTTAAGCTGGGGTTTTGAGCAAAGTCAGCAGCCTTGTCGTGCGCGGGTTATCTAATTGGGGCGCGACTTGCCCTAAAGTGCGGCGGCCAAGATGTAAATCCAGTAAATCGTTGTCGCTCAAATCCATGAGTGCCAGCAGTGCTACAGCATCAGCCTGGCTCAGCTGCGCGGCGTAGCGGGCAAAAAAGCGTTCGATAAAAATATCGTTTTCTAACAAGCCACGGCGGCAGCGCCAGCGGATGCGGTTGATATCGGCCTCGGTCAGCAGTGTGTCGTTTGGGGTGGTGTGTAAGTCAGTCATGGCGGGCATTGTGCCTGTAAAGAGACACTTGAAATGATGGCGCATTGAAGCGCGGCGCTTTAGAGGGGGAAGCGGTTTTCCACCTCTTGCAAGAATTTTTCAACAAATAAAAGCTGCCGCACTACTTCTGCCGCGCCTGCCCAATCCTGTTTTTCATCGAGCAATACGGCGCAATGCGATAGCGCTGCGCTTTGCCATTGCTGGGCTTGTTCTAATAAGTTTTGCAAGGCATCCTCATTTCGACCTGCATCTTCTAGCGCCTCGCGCCATTGCATTTGCTGCATCAAAAAATCGCTAGGCATGGCAGTATTGCGCTCGGCATTGATGGCGACGCCAGCCAGGGTGCACAAATAGGCAGCGCGGCGCAGTGGATTCTTCAAGCGTTGATAGGCTTCGTTGATGCGCACGCTCCATTGCATGGCTAGGCGCTGCGCCGCTGCGCCCTCGGCTGCGAATTTGTCCGGGTGCGTTTGCGCTTGTAGGCGCTTCCATGCGTCTTCAATCTGGTGGCTGTCTTGCGCAAATCGCTGTGACAAGCCGAATAAAGCAAAATCAGACGACTGCAAAGTCAAGGGAGTATCCAGCATTTTTATGTGTTCTTTTAGGGTTTTAGTCCGTCAATGCTGCCTGAGCAGCTATGATTTTCTTGAGTGAGTGCGCCAGGTTGCGTCGGCGCCAGAGGCAGTATTTTCCAACGGTTTTGCCAGTGTGCCTGTAGAAGATGAGCGCCTAAGACTTGTTTGCTCGCCTCCACAAAATAGCAGCCACCCCAATACGGCAGCAGGCGCTGCCCCCAAGTTTCCACGCGTGCTGCGTTGGGGTAAGGCGCATCGCCTGTGCGCAGGCGTTGCCAGCAGCCGTAATGGATGCGTTCGATTTGGAGGCCATGCATTGGTAGCAATCGGCTCAGCATTTGCGGGCTAATCAGTTGTGCTGTATCGGGCAGGCCTAGCTGGCGACGGCGCGGCAGCAGCGTCGGGCTGAACCACAGGCCGCGTGGATTAAAGCCACTAATCAAGAGCCGCCCTTGTGGCACCAGCGCACGCGCGGCATCACGCAGGGTGAGCTGGGGGGCGGCAGAATGCTCCAGCGTATGTGGCAGCGTGAGCAAGTCCACGCTGGCCTCTTGCAAGGGCAGGGCGTGGTAATCCAGCCGTAGCTGTGGCGCTGCAAGATCGCAGTACTCATCTTGCAGTGCTAACCAGCGGTGGCCAATGCGGCTAGCCGTTAAGGTGGGCAGTGCGGGACAAGCCAATTGCAAGGCGTAATAGCCAAACACGCCAGCGGTGGCTTGCGCATAGCGCTCGGCTTGCCAAGCCAAAATATATTGCCCAGCCGCGCTGGTATGCCAGCTGCTATAGGCTGAGGGCGCTGGTGAGGCAACGCTATGTTGCGGCGCGAGTTTAGGCATGCGGATAATGGCGAGATGAAGTTGAAAAAAATGGCCAAGACACTGGAGCTGCTTGCTCTGCCCGCTTTTGCCGATAACTATATCTGGCTTTTACACGACGGCAAGGATGCGTTGGTGGTCGATCCTGGGGATGCGCAGCCCGTGCAAGCCGTGCTGCAGCAACTGGGTTTGCGGCTGCGTCATATTTTCATCACCCACCACCATCACGATCATATTGGCGGGCTAGCAGCTTTACTGCATCAATATGATGCCCAAGTTTGGACGACGCAGCATCCGCATATTCAAGCTGGCATTCCTGTAGGGAGCAAAGTGCAGACCTTATCAGGCGGGGAGGCGTTCGACGCGCTTGGTTTGCACTGGCAGGTATTGGCGGCACCGGGGCACACCCTCAGCCATGTATTGTTTTACGCTCCTGGCTCCCCCACTGTGCCGGGGCAGGATGAGGTGCAAGCACTGCTGTTTTGTGGTGATACCTTGTTTTCGGCTGGTTGCGGTCGTTTATTTGAGGGCAGTCCCGCACAAATGCTAGAAACCCTGGCCGCCATCAATCGCCTGCCTAGTCAAACGCAAATTTGCTGCGCGCATGAATACACCCTAACGAATTTACGCTTTGCCGCCAGCGTTTACCCCAGCAATTCTGCGGTGTTCGAGCACCTGGAGCAATGCCAGCAAATGCGCGCACAAGGCCGTCCCACCTTGCCCAGCACCTTAGCGCAAGAGCGTCGTTTTAACCCTTTTTTACAAAGCCTAGATCTAGGCGCTCACCCTGCATTGCCGCTACACTTGGCGGGTTTTTTTACCGATTCGCCTGATGCCTTATCGGTGTTTAGTGCTTTGCGCACTTTGCGTAACGATTTTTCTTAAAGCGGCGTGGGGCTGTGGTCTGCTTCAAAGCAAGTGGCACAGACTGGCTGCTTGGCTTTTGATGGGAGTGCCCATGCCACGGGTTATTTTTCGTATTTGCTTCGCCGTCTTGGTCTTGCTGGGTTTGAGCGCCTGCTCTAGTGTGCAATTGGGCGCTTCTCAGCGGGCGGCTCACGCATCCAATCCAAACCTCGATCCCGTGGGTGACTTGCTCATGGATACGCAATTGACCCAAGATAAAGACCTCTGGGCGCGTATTCGTCGTGGTTATGCCATGCCAGATTTGCAAGACAACTATGTCATCAGCCAAGAGACTTGGTACGCCAATCGCCCCGAATACATAGGCCGCATGACTGAGCGCTCGCGCAAATACCTCTATCACATTGTCGAGGAGCTAGAGCGCCGCCGTATGCCCACCGAATTGGCGCTATTGCCTTTTATTGAAAGCGCCTTCAATCCGCAAGCCAATTCCAGCGTGAAAGCGGCGGGCATGTGGCAATTTATGCCGGCGACGGGCAAATACTTTGCACTCAAACAAAATGCCTTCAGCGACGATAGGCGTGATGTGCAGCGTTCCACCCGCGCGGCACTGGATTATTTACAAAAGCTCTACGGCATGTTTGGCGATTGGCATCTGGCCTTGGCCGCCTATAACTGGGGCGAAGGCTCGGTCATGCGTGCCATGAACCGTAATCAAAAGGCTGGTCTTGGCACCACTTACACCGACTTGTCCATGCCGAATGAAACGCGCAACTATGTGCCCAAATTGCAGGCGGTGAAAAACATCGTGGCTAACCCTGCGCGTTTTGCGGTGGAGCTGCCCGACATCCCTAACCATCCCTATTTCCGCGCCGTGCCTATTGATCGTGATATGGATGTGGCCGTGGCCGCCAAATTGGCACAGGTCGATTTGGCTGACTTCAAAGCCTTGAACCCCTCAGCACAAAAATCCATGATTGTTGCTAGCGGCACGCCGCGCATTTTGTTGCCTTGGGACAATGCCGACATCTTCAGCCGTAACTTGGCTAGTTATGAAGGCAAACTGGCCACTTATACCGCTTGGGTGCTGCCTAAAACGATGCGCATTGGCGAAGCTGCTGAGCGCGTGGGTATGGATGAGGGCGCATTGCGCGACTTAAACAACATTCCCAAGGGTATGCTTGTGCGTGCTGGTTCCACCCTGCTGGTGCAGCGCACCCCCGAATTCGCGGCCAATGACATCAGCCAAGCAGTTGCTGAAAACGCCCGCGTAGATTTGGCGCCTGAAATCACCATGCAAAAAACCTATATCCGCGCTGGACGAGGTGAAACCCTGGCGCACCTGGCCGAGCGCTATGGCCTTAGCCCTTCGAGCCTGGCCAACTGGAACGGTTTATCCCGAACCAAGCGCCTGAAAAAAGGGCAAAAGCTACTGGTGATGGTGGCCACGCCCTTTGGCGAGCGGGCCATGGCACCTAGCGCCCGTGCTGATTTTGCTGAAGCCAAAAGCCCTTGTCGCGGCAAAGGCAAAAAGCGCGTGTGTGAAAAAATCAGCGACGACACGGACGCGCCTCAAATCGCCAAAGCCGCAAATAAAGACAGTAAATCCAGCCGCCTAGCTCGGGCAGATAAGACCGATAAGGCAGATAAGGCGGGCAAAGCTGGCAAGGCCGATAAGGCCACGAAAAAGCGCGAGCGCAGCGCAGCCTTGGCGCAAAACGACCCACCCAAAAAATCGGCTAAAGGCAAAACCGCCAACAACCGCAAAGGCGACAAAGATTTGGCTATGTTAGATGGCAAATCGAGCAAAAAACGCCGCGATTGAGCCATAAGAAATCCCTGAGATGAAAAGCAAAACGACCACCGCTTGGCTGGCCTTTACCCTAGGTATTTTTGGCGCGCACCGTTTTTATTTGCGCGGTTTTGGGGATGTTTTGGGCTGGTTCTTGCCCATTCCAACGGCGCTGGGCATTTATGGCATCGAGCGCGTTCGTCTTTACGGCCTAGACGATGCGGCCAGTTGGATACTCATCCCTTTGCTCGGCTTCACCTTTGCAGCCTGCGCCCTTACCGCAATCGTTTATGGCCTGATGACGCCAGAAAAATGGAAAGCCTATATGGGCTACCCGGCTGATGCCGCTGTAGGGCAAACCCATTGGGGCACCGTTATTGCCGTGGTTTTTTCTTTATTGATAGGTGCCTCGGTCTTGATGAGCAGTATCGTCTTTAGCTTTCAACGCTATTTCGAATACCAAGTCGTTTTGGCGCGAGAACTATCGCAATAAGCCGGCCTAGTGTTTACTCTTAAAAAGTGAGCTGCTCAGGCAGATTTGGCGGCGAAAAACCATAAAAACCTTCTAATTTTCTATGCCTGTGCGCCCTTCTTCACCCCAAACGCGAACGCCCCACACGCCAGTTACCCGCACCCAATGGGGCGCTTTTGTTCTGGCGGTGGTCTTGCTGCTGCTGTTGCTGCATTTGCACTTGCTCTTGGCCTTGCTCAGTGCTTTGGCAACTTACAGCCTGTATCAGGCCTTGGTGGCTTGGTTTTCGCGTCGCATGGGCTGGCGCTGGGCTGAAGCTTGCACCTTGGCCGTTGTGCTGCTTGCAACTGCTGCCCTGGGCTGGTTTATCTATGCGGGGGTGTCCGAGCTGCACGAGGCCTATCGCAGCGGCAAGATAGACAATTTGCTGGCCAGCGTCTTAGCCACCTTGCATCAATTGGATAGCTGGCTGCCGCTTTGGCTGCAAGAAAAACTGCCGCAGACCTCTGCCCAAGCGCAGCAATTGCTGCTCGATTGGTCAGATGCACACCCCGGCAGCTTGAAAACTGCAGGGCAATGGGCGGGGCGCGCTAGCGCGCATTTGTTGATCGGCGTTGTCGTCGGCTTTTTAGCGGGCGCATCGCCCCTGCCTCCGCCGCAAGGCCTGAGCGAATTTGTGCAAGCTTGGCGCGGGCGCTTGCAGCAGCTCTATGCCGCTTTTCGTGATGTTGTCTCTGCGCAGCTGCGCATCTCTGCGGTCAATACCGCGCTCACCGCCATCTTCTTACTAGTAGTGCTGCCCATCTTGGGTTACCACCTACCCTTGGGCATGGCCTTGGTGGTGATTACCTTTGTAGCTGGCTTGCTTCCTATCGTGGGCAATTTAATTTCCAATACCGCCATCACCCTAGTGGCGCTGACTATCTCGCCCTGGCTGGCCGTAGCGGCATTGCTGTTTCTGGTCGGGATTCATAAATTGGAGTACTTCATCAACGCCAAAATCATGGGGCATAAATTGCGTGTGCGCACCTATGAGTTATTGGCCGTCATGCTGGTGATGGAGGCGGCATTCGGCATTGGTGGCTTGGTCGCAGCCCCCGTGTACTACGCCTGGCTCACACGAGAGCTGCGCGACTTACGCATTTTTTAAGCCTTTGATTTTCATGGCCATTGCGCTGCATGGGCTATAATCCTCGGCTCTTTGCACCAAATGGGTTGGCGCAAAGGTTTAAATTAGGAATTTCCTCATGTACGCAGTCATAAAAACTGGTGGCAAGCAGTATCGCGTTGCCGCTGGCGATAAATTGAAAATAGAACAGATCGCTGCGGATGTGGGCGGTGATGTCACCTTCTCCGAAGTTCTGGCCGTTGGTAACGGTGCAGATTTGGTAGTTGGCGCGCCTCTCGTATCTGGTGCTACTGTAGTGGCTAAGGTCGTGTCTCACGGCCGTGGCGAAAAAGTTCGCATTTTCAAAATGCGCCGCCGCAAACACTATCAAAAACGCCAAGGCCATCGCCAAAACTTTACTGAGGTAGAGATCTCTACCATCAACGCTAAATAATTGCACAAGGAGTAAAACACCATGGCACAGAAAAAAGGCGGCGGCTCCACGCGCAACGGTCGCGACTCGAAACCTAAGATGCTCGGCGTCAAGGCTTTCGGCGGCCAAACCATCACTGCTGGCTCTATCATCGTGCGCCAGCGCGGCACTAAATTCCACGCAGGCAGCAATGTCGGTTGTGGTCGCGATCACAGCCTGTTTGCGCTGGTCGATGGCGTGGTGTCTTTCCGTCACCAAGGCGCTTTGAACAAGCACACCGTGGTGATCACGCCTATCGCAGCTTAATTCTTTAAGCGGCATTTGCGTCAAGCCTCGCTGCTTTCAGCGGGGCTTTGTTGTTTTTTAAGGCAGCGGCAGTGGCCGCAAAAGGAGCGCAAGATGAAATTTGTTGACGAAGCCTATATCGATGTTTTTGCAGGCGACGGTGGCAATGGCTGCGTGTCTTTTCGCCACGAAAAATACAAAGAATTTGGCGGCCCAGACGGCGGCGACGGTGGCCGTGGCGGCCATGTGTGGGCTGTGGCCGATGTCAACCTCAACACCTTGGTCGATTTTCGCTACAGCAAACGCCACGAAGCAGGCCGTGGCCAGCATGGCATGGGCAGCGATATGTTTGGCGGCGCAGGCCACGACATCACCCTGAAAATGCCTGTAGGCACCATTCTGTGCGACGCGGAAACTGGCGAGCAACTGTATGAATTGCTGACCCCGGGCGAAAAGATTTTGATCGCCAAAGGCGGTGACGGTGGCTTTGGCAATCTGCGCTTTAAATCCGCCATCAACCGCGCGCCACGGCAAAAAACCCCAGGCTGGCCGGGCGAAAAAAAATCCCTCAAGTTGGAATTGAAAGTGCTGGCCGATGTCGGTTTGCTGGGTATGCCCAATGCAGGCAAATCCACTTTTATTGCCGCCGTCAGCAATGCCCGCCCCAAAATTGCCGATTACCCCTTCACCACCTTGCACCCCAATTTGGGTGTGGTGCGCGTGGGGCCAGAACAAAGCTTTGTCGTGGCCGATATTCCTGGCCTGATTGAAGGCGCAAGTGAAGGCGCAGGCCTGGGGCATCAATTCCTGCGCCATTTGCAGCGCACTCGGCTATTGCTGCATGTGGTCGATATGGCGCCGTTTGACGAAGCCGTGGACCCCGTCGCGCAGGCCAAAGCGATTGTGGGGGAGCTGAAAAAATACGACGACAAGCTCTACGCCAAACCGCGTTGGATCGTGCTGAACAAATTAGACATGGTGGCGGCTGAGGAGCGCGCAGCGCGCGTCGCCGATTTCAAAAAACGCTATGCCAAGGCGATGAAAATCAAACTCGCCGATATGCCGCCCGTGTTTGATATTTCAGCCCTGACGCGCGAGGGCTGCCAAAATTTGGTGCATGCCATCTACGCCCATGTAGCCAAGGTGCAGGCGCAAGAGCAGGGCATAGTGGAGGCCGATGTGCGTTTTGATGCCCCTGAGCCTAGGACCTCTACTGCTTACGAGGCCGACCCTAGCGACCCACGATTTTCTTGATGTTTTTGGCGGTTTAGGCCGCCAAATCTGCCTGGGCAGCTATGA
>CAZSPW010000071.1:0-9767 GCA_964608575.1 uncultured Burkholderiaceae bacterium
GCTGGCCAATTTTCAGGCTCATCAATCGGTCTATAAAATAAGGACCTGCAGCCAAACCCAATAGCAATGCGGTCATGGCCGCCATCACCGCACGTAAGGTGAGGTATTGGAAAATCCGTAATACGCCCCAATCGGGCATGAGTGCGAGTAGCCAAGCGGCCAAACTAGGCAGCATGTGCGCCTCCTTTTTCTGTAATGGCGTCCGCTACACAAGCTGTTGTATGGCTAGTATTGGCCTCTTCCAAGGTTTTTAATAAGCGTTCCATGCGCATAAAGCGCGAGCCTTTGATCAAAATACTGCGGTAGCCCTGAGCCTCGCGTAAACAAGCCGCTTGCAGACTCTCCATGCTGGCGAAATGCCGCGCGCCAGGAAATGCTGCGGCCGTATAGCGCATGAGGTCACCTATGGCATACAAGCTTTCAATCCCCCGCTCAGCTGCATACTCGCCAATTTCAGTATGAAACTCTTCCCCCTGGCTGCCCACCTCGCCCATATCACCTAAAACCAATAAATGCGGGCCAGGTAAGTCTGCCAATACATCAATCGCAGCACAGACCGAATCAGGGTTAGCGTTGTAGCTGTCATCTACGACATCCAGATTTTTGCCCCCCAAACATAAACGCAGAACACGACAGCGACCTGGCACAGCCTCAAACGCATTCAAGCCCTGAGCAATAGTCGCCACCGGTATGCCAACAGCCAAACAAGCAGCCACAGCTGCTAGTGAATTTTTCACATGGTGGCGACCCGCTATGCGCAAACGATAAGCAAACTCACCAAGGGGGCTATGCGCACGGACGATCCACGCACCCTCACGCCAATCGGCTTGGGCAGTTAGCTCGGCTGCGCCCTGGGCAGCAAAGCGCAACACCTCGCGCCCACCAGTCTGGCTTTGCCAGACACTCGCGTAAGCGTCATCTGCAGGGTAAACAGCGGTCCCATCAACTGGTAAATGCAGCAAAACCGAACCGTTTTCGCGTGCCACAGCTTCCACCGTGTGCATAAATTCTTGATGCTCTCTTTGTGCATTATTCACAATGGCGACTTGCGGCTTAGTTAAACTGGCTAAGTAGTCAATTTCACCAGGGTGATTCATACCTAGCTCCACTACACCGATGCGATGCGATGCACGCAAACGCAGCAAGGTCAATGGCACACCAATTTCATTATTCAAATTACCTTGAGTGGCCAAGGCTGCATCACCTGCATAAACGCGCAAAATGCCAGCAATCATTTGGGTGACGGTGGTTTTGCCATTGCTTCCTGTCACGGCGATTAAAGGCAGAGCAAACTGTGCGCGCCAAGCCGCAGCTAATGCGCCTAGGGCGCGTAAACTGTTTTCAACCTCAATACCTGGCAAACCCGCCGCTTGCAAAGCCCCCGATGTTTGCGTAATAGCGGCGGTGGCACCAGCAATTTTGGCTTGCGGCAGCATAGAACCAGCATCAAATTTCTCACCTTTTAAGGCTATAAACAGATCGCCAGCTTGCACACTGCGCGTATCCGTGTGTACGCGCAAAATCGGCGTGGCAGCATGGCCTATCAAACGCGCGGGAATACCCGCTTGCTCTAGCCATGTATGCACTTGCCCCAAATTCATTAGCTCAACAGGGTTATCCTGCCTTGCATTTTTGCTCCACATTTTGCGTACTTCTTCTTGGTCTGAGAAATGCGTTTTTTGCCCACGCACCTCTTGGTAATCTTCATGACCTTTGCCTGCTATCAATACGACATCTTGTGGTGCGGCCTGATCTAGAGCCCAAGCAATAGCAGCTGCTCTATCCAGCTCGACACGACCAGGCATTTTCTGCATGCCAGCAAGTACGGCCTGCGCAATAGCAGCAGGGTCTTCGTCGCGCGGGTTATCACTAGTCAGTACCACAATGTCAGCATTCTGTTGCGCCGCAGCCCCCATCAAAGGGCGTTTACTGCCATCACGATTGCCACCGCAGCCAAACACCACCCACAATTTGGCGCCAGCAGCTTGAGTAATAGTTTGCAATGCTTGTAGGCTTTTTTCTAAAGCGTCTGGGGTATGGGCGTAATCCACCACAGCCGTTGGCCAGCCTGCATATTGCAATACTTCCATCCGCCCCGGAACAGCGCGCAACTGACTGCAAGCCACAACGGCATCACCAGCGGCTACACCCAGACTGAGCAAAGTTGCTATTACGCCCAACACATTGCTGATGTTGTACGCACCATATAAAGGCAAGGCCATAGCGTAAGCTTGCCCTGCTATGCGTAGCGTAAAGCGCGCGCCTGCATTGCTGAAACTGATATTTTCGGCATACACATCAGCAGGACGAACCACGGAATACGAGTAACAAGCCAAGCCTCGATCGCGGCAATGCACCAACAGCTCCAAGCCTTTCACATCATCGAGATTAACCACCGCTGCACGCAATCCTGGCCAATCAAACAAAGAAAGCTTTGCCTTCCAATAGCTGGCCATATCACCGTGGTAATCCAAATGGTCTTGTGTGAAGTTGGTAAACACAGCAGTATGAATTTGACTGCCAGCCATCCGCCCCTCAACCAAACCAATACTGGAAGCCTCCATCGCACAGGCACCGCAGCCGTCACGGTGCATCTGTGCTAACTGAGCTTGTAGCGTTATAGGATCGGGGGTGGTTAAGCCCGTGTATGCCAATGCTCCCATACGCCCTACACCTAAAGTCCCAACTAAACCACAGCCACCTAAGCCATATTTTGCAGGGAGCTGCTCTATCGCTTGCGCCAACCACCAACTGCTAGAAGTTTTGCCATTGGTGCCCGTTATGGCGCAGAGTTTCAGCTTCGCAGTAGGCTGATCATAAAAAGCCGCAGCCAACTCGCCGGCTCGAGCTTTAAGACCATGCACGGAAAAAATTCGTGCATCTTGAAACCCCCAGTTCTGCGCGCCTTCCGCCTCTATTACACAAGCAGAAGCTCCTGCAGCCAATGCGCTGACTACAAATTGCCTAGCATCCAAGCCGTAACCTGGCCAAGCCACAAAAACTTGCCCTGCTTGTAATTTGCGACTATCTGCCACGAGCGCTGTTGCACCCATAGCCTGTAGCTTGGCTGCCAAAGCGTGGATATCTTGTTTGATCACAGTTGGGCTCCTGTACCTGAGCTGCTAGCGGCCATGGGTAAATCGGGTTGTACTTGCAAAATTTGCAAGGCCTGCTGTACTGCCGCACTAAATACTGGGCCTGCCACTGCTCCGCCGTAATACACACCATTTTTCGGATCATCAATCATCACTGCTGCAATTACACGCGGGCTATCGACTGGCGCAAAGCCTACAAAAAATCCACTGTATTGATTTTGGGCGTAAGCGCCACCGATCTGCTTGTGTACTGTGCCTGTTTTTCCACCTACGCTATAGCCATTGATCGCTGCCTGCCTGGCTGTTCCACCCGGCTGGGTCACTAAATACATCATTTGTCGCATCGCTTTGGCATCTTTACTGCTGAGCACGCGTTCACCTTGGACTACAGTGCTCTGCTTTTCCAATGTTGCGGGCAAAAAATAACCATCGCTCGTAAAAATCGTGTAGGCCTGAGCCATTTGCAGCAGACTGGTGGCTATGCCATAGCCGTAACTAATCGTGGCTTTTTCAACAGGACGCCAATTTTTATAATTACGCAAGCGTCCAGCTGTAGTGCTGGGGAATTTCAGCGCGGGTTTTTGCCCAAAGCCCACACGCGTCAACATGTCCCACATATCTTTGCTGTCTAGCAGCTGCGAAATTTTGACAGTGCCGACATTGCTCGATTTCTGGATGATTTGACTCACTGTAAGATCACCGGCAGGATGAGCATCACGAATAATCGATCCGGTCACATTGATATAGCCTGGATCTGTAGCAAATACCGTATTGGGGGTCACTCTTCCTTCGCTCAGAGCCAAAGAAACTGTAATCGGCTTCATGCTTGAGCCTGGCTCATACATATCCATCACTGCTCTGTTGCGTGTCAATGCGGGCTGAATCTTGCCACGCAGGCTAGGGTCGAAGCTGGGGTAGTTCGCCATAGCCAACACCTCGCCAGTTTGTGCATCTAACATCACTAAACTGCCCGATTTCGCATTGTGCAACTGCACTGCGTCACGCAGCTTTTGATAGGCCATGAACTGGATTCGACTGTCTATGCTGAGATAGATATCCTGCCCGTCTTGCGGCTCAACAATATCGCTGTCTTCAATGACCCGCCCCAAGCGATCTTTTATCACACGGCGGGACCCTGGCTTGCCAGCGAGTACATCATCATAGGCACGCTCTATACCCTCGCGTCCAACTTGATCGATGTTCGTAATGCCTACTACTTGGGATACTGACTCGCCCTCTGGATATTGACGACGATACTCCTTACGCAGATATAAGCCTTTGATTTTGAGCGCAGCGACGCGCCGCCCCATGTCATCGTCCATCTGCCTGCGTAACCAGACAAAACTACGCCCCTTGAGCTTTTTTTTCAAATCCAAGGGCTTCAACTCTAGCGCCTTGGATAAAGCTAATAATTGCTCTGCATTGGGTGCAAACTCATCCATTTGCACCCATGCACTTTGGGCGGGAGTACTAGAAGCCAGAATTTGTCCATTCCGCTCCAAAATACGGCCACGGTTAGCGGGCAATTCTGGCGTTCTGGCATAACGCACTTCGCCTTTTTGAACAAAAAAGTCTTGTTTCCAGACCTGAATATAAGCCGCTCTTCCTGCTAGCCCTAAAAACCCCAGAGCTACTGCAAAAACCAAAAATCGGCTGCGCCCTATAGGCGCTTTGCTGCTGAGCACAGGGCCTATGGTGTAATGCACAGGAGGCACTTTACGACTCATGGCTGCCCTCTAGGTATAGCATTACCCGCAGGCACACGCACAAAACGCACGCTGGCCGCTGGGCTAATACGCATCCCCAATTCGGTACGAGCCAATCTCTCAACCTTGGTATTCGAAGCCGCTTCGCGCTTTTCTACAGTTAAGGTCTCGCGCTCAATATCCAAGGCACGAGCATGCTGATTCGCCTTTTCCAGCTCCATAAAAGTTTGACGCGCATGATATTGAGTATTGACTAAGAATACCGCGCTCACCAAGGCAGCCAGCAACAATAGCAAATTTAGCCCAGCCCAGCCCTTCATCAGTATCCCCTGCCTTGGGTCACAAAAGGCGCATCGCTGCGCTCGGCTACCCGCATAATCGCACTGCGTGCACGCGGATTAGCTTGCACTTCAACAGCGCTGGGCTTCATACGATCGAGCAACTTTAAAGGCATAGATTGCGCCTGTTGACGCAGCATCCACCGCATGTCATCACGCATCACCTGCTCTTTGGCTTGCGTTTGCATGAACTGCTTGACAATCCGATCTTCCAGGGAATGAAAGCTAATCACAACCAAACGCCCGCCCGGAGCTAGAACCTGCATACTGGCATGAAGCGCGGACTGCACCTGCTCCAGTTCGCCATTGATAAAAATACGCAACGCTTGAAATGTACGCGTTGCAGGGTGCTGCCCTCCTTCACGGGTCTTTACCACCCCAGCAATCAACTGTGCAAGCTCAGCTGTGCCTGCAATTGCCCCCTGCGCTCGCACCCGAGCAACGATAGCTTTGGCGATCGGTTTGGCAAAACGCTCTTCGCCATAATCGCGAATAACCTGCGCCAACTGTTTTTCCTCTACTTGCAGCAACCATTCACTCACGCTGAGGCCCGCAGTTGGATCCATACGCATATCCAAAGGGCCATCATGTCGAAAAGAGAAGCCTCGCGCAGCATCATCAATTTGTGGCGAGCTGATACCTAAATCCAAGAGGACGCCTTGCACACTAGCGGCAGGCAGTTGCGCCAACTCACTAAAAGTAGCGTGACGGATATCAAAACGCTGGTCTTGCCATTGCCGCGCCACTGCCACCGCCTGTGGGTCGCGATCAAATGCCGTCAAACGGCCTTGTGGCTGTAACTTTTGCAAAATCGCATGCGAGTGTCCGCCACGCCCAAAGGTGCCATCAACATAATGACCATTCAAGTCTGTCAGTAAAGCCTCTACCGCCTCGTTCAACAAAACGGTTTGGTGCACAAAGTCTGTATCGACCATCACCACCGCACCTCTTGCAAACTCGCCTGCAAATTCTGTTCTTGCACTACAACTTCAGCTGCACGCAGCGCGCGCTGTTTGTTACGCAAGGCCGCAAAGTCTTCAGGATTCCAAATCTCAAAATATTCACCAACTCCAACCAACAAAGCCAGCTTGTCAATGCGAGCCGCCTCTCGCAGCTCTACAGGCAATAAAAGGCGTTTAGCGCTATCGAGCTGCACCGGGCAAGCACCGCCCAAAATGATGCGTTTGAGCCACTGATTAGCGCTACCTGCATGGCTAAATTGCTGGGAAAAGCTGTGCCACTTCGGCTCAGGCATGCAAAGCAAAAAACCGTCCGGATGCTCAGTCAGCACCAATTGATCAGCACAGAGAGCCGACACGCTATCTCGATAACGCGCAGGCAAGGACAGCCTGTGCTTTGCATCAAGCGTCACCTGCTCTCGACCTAATAGCTGTATCTCTGCCATCTCACCCCACTTTTTCCCACCTCTTAGAAAAGTTTTCTTTAGTGGTATGTGAGATTTTATATTTTTTTTCTTTTAAATCAATAAGTTATCTCACTTTTTATGACTCATTAAAAATCAACGACTTGGGAGTGTTTGCTCAAATTTTTCACAGTAAATTCACTTAAGTGCACGCAAGAGATCAGGGAAAGCACTAGTACTGTACGAGCTAGATCACAAAGCTGAGCTCATTTGATTTTTTCACCAAAGGCCTGATGCCAAGCGCTGAGGGCTTGGCGATGTCCTGCATTTGGATAGGGAGCGCCCCGCCAAGGATGACTATTTGGCAACGCAATAACCAGCGGAGGCTGTGTAAACGCTGCTGGCAACGCCGCCTGCAAAAGCGGCACCATGGGGTGCTGCAAGCATGGCAACACCCATTGCACTGCACCGCTGATTAAAGCCTCTGGTGCCACGGCTCGCAGCCATTCGCATACAACCTGAACCCAATATGTTGACGCTTGATTTTTTTGCCATTTTTTCAACTTGTCCGAGCGGCCAAAGCCAGGTAGGTCAAGTACCAAAACACGCACATTTCGACTTTGCTGCGCAAAAAAATCAGCAAAGTCTTGACTCCAAGTTTGACCATCGTGCAAGCACACCATGGTCTGCTGCCCTGACTCTTGCTGAAACTGGGGCAGACTATCCCAATAATGAAGACGCAAGCCAGCCAAGGCAGGCAAATCGTTGGTGTAGCGAGTCGCTACAGTTTCTGGCCAAGCAATAAAGCAATGCTGCGGCGTTCGCACTGCATCTGGACGCAAAGGCCATGGTGCAGTTTGGCGACGCTTAGCCTGAAAAAAATGAGGTAATAAGTTTTGCAGTTCTGTTTGTAAAGCGGCATCAAAATCGGCATCATCTTGTACGCAAATGGCTGTGGTCTGATGACTGATACCGCTGTTTTTCAGCACATCTAAAACGGAACCCGCAGCCCCGGCGCGCGCATCGCGCACACCATATACCACGCGCTTGAGCCGCGCATGGGCAATCGCTCCCGCGCACATGGCGCAAGGCTCCAAAGTGACAAACAGTTCGCAGTCTTGCAACCGATAGTTACCCAAATGGCTTCCTGCTGCACGCAAAGCCACTATCTCAGCATGCGCACTGGGGTCACAATCGGCGATCACGCGATTGTGACCTGTTGCTATTACTTGCCCACGATGCACCAATACCGCACCAACAGGTACTTCACCTGCGGCACAAGCCATTTGCGCTTGCGCTAATGCCAAACGCAAAAAAGCAGTTTCGGTCTGGCTGTGCGCAAACTCACTCATCTGGCATTTGGCGTGATGGCGCTTGCGCCGCTTCTACTTGAGCACGAATTTGTGCTTGCAGTTGCTTGCTTTGCTCAGCCACATTGGCTTGCGGATCGATAGGCACAGCCTGCCCGCTTGCGCGCTCTAGCGTCGAAGCAGCATTGGCCGCAGGGGTGTGCTCGCCTTTGAGCGTTTTTTGTACTAGCAAAGCAACCACAACTAAAGCCACCAAGATACCTAAAAAACCTATTCCTGATTTCATCTTTTACTCCTTGCGTCAAGAGCCTATAGTTTCTCGCATAATAGGGCGTTCCGTTTTTTAGCCATAAAGCCTGCTCTGCTATGAATATAGTGATCTTGGACGATTATCAAGACGCAGTGCGCAAACTCGATTGCGCCAGCAAACTCGATAACTACTCTGCCAAGGTTTACACCAATACTGTCAAAGGTATAGGGCAGTTAGCCGTGCGCTTGCGTGATGCTGAAATTATTATCCTCATTCGCAACCGCACCTCTATCAATGCTGCGCTCCTAGAGAAGTTGCCCAAACTGCGCTTGATCGTACAAACTGGCTCTATAGGCTCACATATTGATGTGCCAGCCTGTACCGCTCGCGGCGTTGCTGTAGCGGCCGGCGGGGGCAACCCACGCGCGGTAGCTGAGCTGACTTTCGCGCTGATCATGTCAGCTATGAGGCGCCTGCCACAATACATCAGCAATTTAAAACACGGCATCTGGCAGCAAGCGGGCTTTAAATCAGCCGCTATGCCTGTCAACTTCGGCCTGGGCGAACAGCTCTATGGCAAAACCTTAGGTATCTGGGGCTATGGCGAGGTGGGCAAATTAGTTGCTGGATATGGCCGCGCCTTTGGCATGCAAGTGAGGATTTGGGGGCGAGAGCAATCGCTGAGAAATGCAGAGGCTGATGGCCACAGCGTATTCAAGAGCAGAGCAGAGTTGTTTCAACATAGTGATGTGCTGAGCTTGCATTTGCGACTAAGCCCTGAAACAGTTGGACTAGTAAAACTGGCTGAGCTCAGCAGCATGAAGCCTACTGCTTTGCTGGTCAATACCTCGCATGCAGAGCTGATTGAAACAGACGCGCTATTGGTGGGTTTAAACCGTGGACGCCCTGGTATGGCCGCGGTTGATGTGTTTGAAAGCGAACCTATTTTGCAAGGTCAGGCTTTATTGCGACTGGAGAACTGCATTTGTTCACCACATATTGGCTATGTCGAACGCCATCATTATGAAGAAATGTTTTCCATCGCTTTTGACCATGCCATCAATTTCATCGAGGGTCGCAACTGCGCCGTCATCAACCCCGATTACCAGTTGAAGTTTGGGCAATCTAGCTTGGGTTTTTAACTATCTATTCGATAGCGGCTCAGGCAACACCTGCAGTACAAATTAGCAAAAACGCATAAAAAAACCGCCTCATGAAGAAGCGGTTTTAATGCAAATAGGCTGAAAAGTCTTATTGCAGTTTGATTTCTACATCAACGCCAGCTGGCAAATCCAGCTTCATCAGTGCATCAACGGTTTTATCGTTAGGCTCAACGATATCCATCAAACGCTGATGCGTGCGGATTTCAAACTGATCGCGCGAAGTTTTGTTCACATGGGGTGAACGCAAAATATCAAAGCGCGTCATGCGTGTGGGCAGAGGCACAGGACCGCGCACAATAGCACCAGTGCGTTTAGCGGTGTCCACGATTTCTGCAGCAGAGCGATCGATCAGTTTGTAATCAAAAGCCTTCAGGCGGATGCGAATTTTTTGTTTAGACATGGTTCTTCCTTCGGTGAAGGGCCAGCAGTCACTATCGATTGCCACACGCAGCGGCAATCGAATCGTGGCAGCACCAGCCTAACAATCATTACGCAGTAATTTTGGCAACAACGCCAGAGCCTACAGTGCGGCCGCCTTCACG
>CAZSPW010000072.1:0-9639 GCA_964608575.1 uncultured Burkholderiaceae bacterium
AGATTTCGCGGAGTGACTGGAGTTCAGACGTGTGCTCTTCCGATCTGGCTATGGCCTGGCCGCCTGCGGCGCGAATTTCTTCCACCACCGCGTGCGCTGGGTCTGCGCTCAAACCCTCGCCTTGCAGCCCTGTGCCGATGTCGTTCACCACCACTTTGGCGCCTTCTGCTGCCAGCGCCAGCGCAATGGCGCGGCCTATGCCACCGCCTGCACCTGTGACCACCACGACTTTGTCTTGCACCATCGTACCCATCGTCTTCTCCTCGTTTTGAATTTCAGTGCGTTTTTGGCATTTCAGGCCGCCAAATCTGCCTGAGCAGCTCATTTATTGATAGTTAATCGGTCATTGCGAACGCAGTGAAGCAATCCATGTCTTTCATTGCTACAGTGGATTGCCGCGTCGCTGCGCTCCTCGCAATGACTAGCCATGTATTCACAGCGCAGCTTCCGTACCCAAAATCACCGTAGCTTGGCTAGACAGCTCGCCGCCATTGCCGTGCGAGAGTGCAATTTCCGCGCCTTGAATTTGTCGCTCGCCGCAACGCCCCATCAGCTGCTGCGCCGCTTCTACCAAGGCAAACAAACCATACATACCAGGGTGTACGCAAGACAAGCCACCGCCATTGGTATTGACGGGCAAGCTGCCGCCTGGGGCGATACGCCCACCTTCGACAAAACGGCCGCCTTCGCCCTTGGGGCAAAACCCTAGGTCTTCCAAAAACAAAATAGTGTTGATGGTGAAAGCGTCGTAGAGCGTGAGCAAATCGATGTCGCTATGGCGCACGCCAGCTTGCGCCATCGCCCGCGGGCCAGAGTCGGCTGCCGCAGTCACCGTGACATCGGGCGCCATGCTGATGTGGCGGTGGCGCGTAGCCTCGGCTGCGCCCAGGATATACACGGGTTTGATGCACAAATCTTTAGCGCGTTCGCCGCGCGTCATGACCATGGCAGCAGCGCCATCGGTAACTAAGCAACAATCGCGCACCGTCAGTGGGGTCGAGACCATGCGTGCGTTCAAACAATCTTCCACCGTCAGCGGCTCGCGCATAAAGGCATCGGGGTTGCGCTGCGCCCATTGCCGCGCCGCTACTGCCACCTGCGCCATTTGTTCGCGCGTGGTGCCGTATTGGTGCATATGGCGCGAAGCCGCCAGCGCGTAAGCTGTGGCAGGGGTCAGCGGTTTATAGGGCGCTTCATAAGGGCTGCCTTCAATGGAAGTGACCAGCTTGCCCGAGGCGCTGCGCTGATTGCTGCCATAGGCCACCAGCGCCACATCGCACTGGCCGCTGGCCAGCGCCAGCGCAGCCGAAGCCATATAGGTTTGGAAAGACGAGCCACCCACGCGGTTGTTATTGGTGATGCGCGGGCGAATCCCTAAATATTCAGCCAAGGCCAAGCCCGAAACAAAATCGCGCGGCATACAGACGAAAAGCCCATCCACATCGGCAGGTGTGAGATTCACCGCAGACAGGGCTTTGACACTGGCGCGCGCCGCCATTTCCATGGCCGTGAAGCCAGGCGCAGCGCCCATGCAGTCGGTTTCGGCGCTGACGATGGCCGCTTGGCCACGGGGGAAGCGATCTTGGCTCATGCTGCGCCCCCAACTGTCTGATCCACCAATTCAAATACCACGATGGGTTTGTCGTTTTCTTGAATGACTTTGGCCTTGACGCGCTGGCCGATTTTGACCTGCTCGGCAGGAATGCCATCAACACGGCTCATCATGCGTGCGCCTTCGTCTAAATCGACCAACACCACGCTGTACGCTACTGCGGGCGGGCGCTGGCTGATGGCGGTGGCGGCGTAAACCGTGCCCAAGCCGCTAGGAGCAAACCATTCCAGATCGGTGCAGCCCGTGCCAGGCTCGGCCACGCGGGGATAGAAAAACGCTTTGCCCGTAGCACGGTTGCGCTGAATCATGAAACGCCCTTGGGCTAAAAACTCTTGGTACTGCTTGTCGGGTTGCAGCAGGGTGTTTATTTCGCTCATCGTATTTGCATATCCCAAAAAGAAAACTCGTCATTGCGAGGAGCGTAGCGACGCGGCAATCCACTGAAAACCAAACATTTGGCCGCAGTGGATTGCTTCGCTAACGCTCGCAATGACGACATGAAGTTTCATGAGACTCCATTCTCAAAATTAGAGAGGCTGCGCCGCCTTAGCCGCGCCTTGAGCAAGCAGCGCATCTATGGCTGCAGCGGACAGCCCTGCTTCGGCCAAAACTTCGCGTGTATGCTCGCCCAGCCGTGGCGCCGGTCGGGTATTGGCAATCGGCGTGCGCGACCAACGCGCTGCGGGGCGCAGCGCCACCAGTTCGCCTTCGCTGGGGTGCTGTTCGCGCTGAAAGTGGCCAGTAGCCTGTAAATGCGGGTCGGACAAAAGGCTTTGCAAATCATGCACAGGCATGGCGGGAATATCCGCCGCGTTCAAAGCATCCAGCCACTGCGCGGTGCTGCGCGTGGCCAAAATGGCCTCTAGCTCGGCATAAAGCGCGTGCACATGAAGGGTGCGCGTAGCTAAACTTTTCAGGCGTTCATCGTGCGCAAATTCATCTTCGCGCCCCAGCAATTGGTAAAAACTGCGCCATTGCTTGTCGGTATAAATCAAGGCGGAAATAAAACCGTCTTGGGTGCGATAAGGGCGGCGCCCAGGCGCCAGTTGGCGAGCATAGCCGCCACTATCGAGTGCGGGGGCAAAGCTCAAACCGCCCATATGGTCGCCCAAGGTGAAATTCACCATGGTTTCAAACATAGGCACATCCACGCGCTGCCCCAAACCGCTGCGCTCGCGCTCTAATAAAGCGCCCAGTACGGCATTCACCGCCGCCAGCCCCGTAATGCGGTCGGCCAAGGCATTGGGCACATAGGCAGGCGCTTGCCCATCGCGCATTTGGAAGAGCGCAGCCAAGCCACTAGCGCCCTGAATCAAATCGTCATAAGCGGGCTTGGCGGCATAGGGGCCGTCTTGCGCATAACCAAACACACCCACATACACCAAGCGCGGGTTGATGGCCGCCAAGGCCTCATAACCCAAACCCAAACGCGCTACAGCCTGGGGGCGCACATTGTAGATAAACACATCCGCGCTTTTCACCAACTCCAACAGCGCGGCTTTGGCATCAGCATGCTTTAAATCCAGCACGGCGCTGCGTTTATTGCGATTGGCGTTGATGAACACTGGCCCCATGCCAGCATGGCGCACAGGGCCGATCAGGCGCACCATATCGCCATCAGGCGCTTCAATCTTGATGACATCGGCGCCCATTTCACCCAAGGTTTGGGTGGCAACTGGCCCCATCAACACTGCCGTGAGGTCGATGACACGCAAGCCCGCCAAAGGCAAAGGTCGGGAATTGGCGTGCGGCTTATCACTTGAATTCATGAATATTTTGTCCAGTATTTTGAACAAAATAATGATAGCCTTTTACTCGTGCGTATTGTTGTACCGATTGAAAACGCATTGTTTCCAAGAAAAATCCAAGCTAAAAAGACTAAAATACAGAGCCCAAAAGGGCAAGACTCATCAAGCCGTTTGCCTATTTCTTATTCAACATTGTGAACAAAATTATTTTTTAAAGGGTTGTTATGGCAGGCTTGCATTACGAAGAGTTTGAAATCGGGCATGTTTTTCACCATGCCACCACGCGCACGGTAACGGAAACCGACAACCTGCTCATGACCACTTTGAGCATGAACACCCAGCCCCTGCACCTGGACGCTGAATTTGCGGCGAACACCGAATTTGGCCGCCCTTTGGTCAATAGCATGTTTACTTTGGCGCTGGTCGTGGGCTTATCGGTGACAGAAACCACGCTGCGCACCACCATAGCCAATTTGGGTATGCGCGATATTCGCTTCCCCAAACCTGTGTTTGCAGGCGACACCATCCGCGTGGAAACCACCGTGCTGGACAAGCGCGAATCCAAAAGCCGCCCCAACGCTGGCATCGTCGATTTTGAACACCGTGGCATCAACCAACGCGGTGAAATCGTCTGCATTTGCCAGCGCGCAGCCTTTATGTTGAAAAAATCGCAGGCTTAAAGCGTCCATGGAAGTCAAGCCAGTCAGCAATTTATTGACACTGCTGGAGTATTTCGCCAAGCGGCAAGCACCCGCTACGCTGGCCGAAATTGCCGAGGATTTGGGCTGGCCGCGTTCCAGCACCCACAATTTGCTCTCTACCTTGCTGGCCAAAGGCTATTTGTACGAGCCGCAAGCGCGCAAAGGCTATTACCCCAGCAGCCGCTGGCAACAAGTGCAGGCGCAAATTCAAGCAGCCGCGCCGCTGCCCGACAGCCTGCACCGCATGCTGGCCACCCTGGTGGAGCGCACAGGTGAAACCGCCGTTTTAGCCGGAGTCAGTGGCGGGCAAGCGGTATTTTTGGATGTGCTGGAATCGCCCCACGCGGTGCGTTACACCGCACAAATTGGCAAATGCGTGCCCCTGCACGCCACCGCCACAGGGCGGGCACTGCTAGCGCAAATGTCACCCAGTGAACGCAGTGCTTTGCTGCGCAAGGCGCATTTTGAACGCTACACCCCCAACACATTGATGAGTGTGCAGGCCGTGGAAGATGAAATCGTGCGCTCGCAACACCGCACTTGGTTTGAAGGCGCAGCAGAATTCAGCCAGGATTTAGGCGGTATAGCCCTAGCTCTGCCCTACCCTGGGCGGCAATTGGCGCTGCTTATCGCCGGCCCCACCAGTCGTATGCTGGGCAAAGAAGCGCAAATCGCTGCCATGATGCAAACCGAAATCACCACTTTTTGTGCTGAATTTAAATAGCATTTTCTAGAATTAAACCCGAAAAATCTGCCTGAGCAGCTATTTTTTTTAACCTTTATTTTTGTAGCAAGACTGGCCTAATCCCTTTAACCTAGGGCTGCACCTGATGCTTGCCGCTAAAATGTTCCACTGAATGCGCTAACCCGCATATCCTCACCCCCCCTATCCCCCTTGGAGTAGAGCAAAGCATGAAAGCCTTGGTAGCCGTCAAGCGCGCCATCGATAAAGATGTCAAAGCGCGCGTCAAGTCTGACCAGTCTGGTGTGGACCTGGCCAATGTCAAAATGAGCATGAACCCTTTCTGTGAAATCGCGGTGGAAGAAGCCGTGCGTTTGAAAGAAGCGGGCGTGGTCACTGAAATCGTCGTCGTCTCCTGCGGCACCGACAAATCACAAGAAACCCTGCGCACCGCCATGGCCATTGGCGCTGATCGCGGCATCTTGGTGCAAACCGACGAAGAACTGCAGCCCCTGGCTGTAGCCAAACTGCTCAAAGCCGTGCAAGACAAAGAGCAAGCCAGCGTCATCATCTTAGGCAAACAAGCCATCGACGACGACAGCAACCAAACTGGGCAAATGCTGGCTGCGCTGGCGGATCTGCCACAAGCGACCTTCGCCTCTAAAGTCGTGATCGCCGATGGCAAAGCCACCGTCACGCGTGAGGTTGACGGCGGCATGGAAACCATCGCTGCGGCGCTGCCTATCGTCATCACCACCGACTTGCGCCTGAACGAGCCGCGCTATGTCACCCTGCCCAACATCATGAAGGCCAAGAAAAAGCCTTTGGACACCACCACCCCTGCCGATCTGGGCGTGGATGTTGCGCCCCGCCTGAAAACCCTGAAAGTGGCCGAGCCACCTGCGCGCCAAGCTGGCATCAAAGTGCCCGATGTGGCCACTCTGGTCGATAAACTGAAAAACGAAGCCAAGGTGATCTAAATGTCTATCCTCGTTATTGCTGAACACGACAACGCCTCTTTGAAGGGCGCCACTTTGAACGCCGTTGCTGCGGCCGCTGCCATTGGTGGCGATGTGCATGTATTGGTAGCTGGCAACAACGCTGGCGCGGCGGCGCAAGCTGCTGCGGCTGTTGCAGGCGTAGCCAAAGTGCTGCACGCCGATGGCGCAGCCCTGGGCGAAGGCCTGGCCGAGAATGTCACGGCACAAGTACTGGCCTTGGCTAGCGGCTACAGCCACATCGTTTTCCCCGCTACTTCCAACGGCAAAAACATTGCACCGCGTGTAGCTGCCAAACTGGATGTAGCGCAAATCACCGATGTCACCAAAGTGGTGAGCGCCGACACTTTCGAGCGCCCCATCTACGCCGGCAGCGCCATTGCCACGGTGCAAACGGCCGACGCAGTCAAAGTACTGACTGTGCGCACCACCGCATTCGATCCAGCCGCAGCCACAGGTGGCGCAGCTGCTGTAGAAAGCGTTGCCGCCGTAGCCGACACAGGCAAAACCACTTTCGTTAGCCGCGAGCTGGCTAAAAACGACCGTCCTGAGCTGACCGCAGCCAAAATCGTGGTTTCAGGCGGCCGTGCTTTGGGTTCTGCCGAACAGTTCAACGCTGTCATGGGGCCTTTGGCCGACAAGCTCGGCGCCGCTTTAGGCGCTAGCCGTGCAGCGGTTGATGCAGGCTATGCTCCTAACGATCTGCAAGTTGGTCAAACTGGCAAAATCGTTGCACCTCAGCTCTATGTCGCCGCGGGTATCAGTGGTGCCATTCAGCACTGGGCCGGCATGAAAGACTCTAAAGTCATCGTCGCCATCAATAAAGACCCTGAAGCGCCGATTTTCAGCATGGCTGATTACGGCCTGGTGGCTGATTTGTTCACCGCCGTACCTGAGCTGACTGCTGCACTGTAATTTTCAGCTGCTGCATTCGTGCAAAAGCCAGCCCTAGGGCTGGCTTTTTTATACTCACTTTAAAATAGCTGCCCAGGCAGATTTCGTCTAACAAAAAGCCTAAAACACTCTAAAAAAAAATCAGCCTGTTGCTTCGGCTGCACTATCCAGTCCACATTCACCCTGATTCACCCTGATTTGTCGCGACTCGTCGCAAGCACGCGCTAGGATAAGGCCTATGCAAAAATCCTACGCCATCAACGGGCAAGCCTGTAGCCCCGAAACCTATTACGCCGCCGCCTGCGATCCTGAACGCCACATAGCCATTGAGGCCTGCGCGGGTGCCGGCAAAACTTGGATTTTGGTCTCGCGCATCTTGCGCGCGCTGTTTGCAGGGGCTGCGCCGCAAAGCATTTTGGCTATTACCTTCACCAAAAAAGCCGCTGGTGAAATGCAGCAGCGTTTGTCTGAATGGTTGGCCGAGTTTGCCCATGCCGATGATGCCCAGCTCAAAACCGAATTGCAAAACCGTGGCATAAGCCAGCCTAGCGCGGCCGATATCGCCAAGCTACGCGGCCTGCAGGCGCAGCTTTTGCAAAATCCGCAAACGGTGCAAATCCGCACCATCCTCGCTTGGTTTACTGGCTTGCTGCAATCTGCCCCGCAAGCGGTTTTTCAAGATTTAAAGCTGCCCTACCCTTTCACCCCCGTAGAAAGCGATAGCGCCTTGATCGAACAAATCTGGCCTGCGTTTTATGCAGCAGTGGACGCCGCGCCCCAGTTAAGTGCCGATTACGCCGGCTTAATTGCCGACCTAGGCCGCCACAACACCGAAGAAACTTTGCGTAAGGCTTTGGGTAAACGCTTGGAGTTCCAGCTCGCAGATCAGGCGGGCAGCTTGCACAGCAGCCTGCCGCCATTGGGCGCAGCCTTCCCCGATTTGGCCGAATACCAAGGCGATATCAGCGCCGCACTGCGCAGCGGCAGCCGCGTGCACAGCAGTTTGCAAACCGCCTTGGCCGACATCACGCCCGAGAAAAACGACACCCACGCCAAAGCCCACGCCCATTTATCCGCAGGCTTGGCACAAGCCGATTTCAATTTGTGCCAAAAAGGCTTGCTCACACAAGCCGGTACGCTGAAAAAACACCTGCCTGATACCCCTGCCACGCGCCAAGCCGAAACCCTGCTGCAGCGCTTGGCAGATTGGCAGAACTACGCCAGCGCCCTCGCCCACCAAAGCCGCATGGTGCGCCTGACGCGCGAGCTGCTGAACCAATACCAAGCCTACAAAGCCGAAAACAGCTTGATCGACATGATCGATGTGGAGCTGGCTGCCAAGCGCCTGCTGAGCGACTCGCCGCTATCGGCCTGGATGCAAGAAAAGTTAGACGCGCAGGTGCGACATTTGCTGATTGATGAGTTTCAAGACACCAGCCCACTGCAATGGCAGATTTTGAAAGAGTGGCTGCAAAATTACGCGGGCGCAGGCGGCGGCGCAGCCATGCCGCGCCTGTTTATCGTGGGCGACCCCAAGCAAAGCATTTACCGCTTCCGCAATGCCGAGCCGCGCGTTTTTATCAATGCACAAACCATGGTGCAGCACTTCGGCGGTGCGCTATTGAGCTGTGACCACACGCGGCGCAATGCCAGCGCCATCATCGCTGCGGTCAATCAAGTCGTAGGCGGCGCGGGCATGGCCGGTTTTCGCCCGCACAGCACCGAAAGCCCAGAGGCAGGGGAAATTTTGGCGCAATTGTTCAGCCGCCCTGAAAAAACCAAGGCCGACCCCGCTGCAGCTGAAATTTGGCGCGATAGCCTCACCACCCCACGCGATGCGGAAGAAAGCACGGCCCAAGCCGCTGAATGTGAAGCACTGGCAATTTGGCTAAAGCAGCAAATCCACACACAACAGCACCAACCTGGCAGCTTTATGGTGCTGGCACGCAAGCGCGCCTCTTTGGAGCGATTACAAAACCATTTGAGTGCCCACGCCCTGCCCGCATTGATTACTGAAAAAAGCCTACTGCCCGAGCATTTAGAAGTGCAAGACCTGATTGCGCTTTTAGATGTGCTGCATAGCCCCAGCAAAAATTTGGCACTGGCGCAAACGCTTAAATCCCCCATCTTCGGCTGGAGCGACACGCAATTGGTGGAACTGGCCTTAGCTGTTCGCCAAGCCCATACCAACTGGTGGCAGGCCTTAGCGCACAGCGACAAGCCTAGCTGGCAAGCTGCGCACCAGCAATTGCTGCGCTGGCAAAACTGGGCGCATACCCTGCCCGTGTATGACGCGCTCTTCGCCCTGTATCAAGATGGACAATTGCCAGCCCGCTATGCCCAAGCCGCGCCGCCCGCCCTGCGCGCGCGCATCAGCGCCAATTTACAAGGTTTGCTACAAGCGGCGCTGGATTTTCAGCAAGGCCGTTTTGCCAATTGCTGGGCTTTTGTACGCGCCCTGCGCGATCCGCACCAAGCTGCAGATTTCCCCGCGCCGGCGCTGGCGCAGCCCGATGCCATTCAGTTGCTTACCATCCACGGCGCCAAGGGTTTAGAGGCAGAAAATGTCATCCTGATCGACGCTTTGGGGCAAAACAAAGCTGGTGACAGCTACGGTATTTACAGCGATTGGCCAGCCGAAGCGCCCAACCCTCAGCGTTTTGTTTTTTTACTGAAGAAAGACAACACCCCAAAAGCCATTAGCGATTTGCTGGAAGAGGAAAAAACCGCACAGGCACGCGAAGAATTGAATGCCCTGTATGTGGCCATGACCCGCGCCAAGCAGCGCCTGATTTTTACCGCCACGCAAGGGGGTAAAGCTGCGCCTGAGAATGCTTGGTGGAATTTGCTGCAACAGCATTATTCAGACGAGCTGCAGGCTCTACAAACCGAGGAGCAAGCGCAGTGCGCGGCCAGCCAGCCGACTGCGGTACAAGCAAAAACACAGACCCAAAACCAAAACCAAATGCTGCAACTACTGCAACTGCCGCATTTACCAACCCAT
>CAZSPW010000073.1:0-9537 GCA_964608575.1 uncultured Burkholderiaceae bacterium
ATTCCGGGGCTTTTTCTTTTGTTTACACTAAAACCCTCCGTAAAGCAAAAGCACTCCGTAGCGTGCTTTTTGTCTTATTTTTACTTGACTTGCAGTTGTTTTTTATTTCACTGCGGCGAAGAACAAGCCGCATACGCATCCCAAGCAGCTTGATACAAGACAGTACGCACATCCATCAGTCCCAACACAGTATGGAATAAATGATCATGCGATAGGGCTTGGTTTTTACGCGCCTGCAAACAAGTTGCACTGATTCCAAAATCAGGTGCTTGCCAAGCTATCCACGGCACATGCTTTTGGTACTCAGGCGCTACTGCATAGGGCAGACCATGCAAATACAGATTATTCTCTCCCAAAGATTCGCCATGATCTGATACATAAAGCAGAGCACCTCGGGCAGTAGCTGCATGGCTTTGCAGCCAGGCTATGGCTGCATTCAAAACAAAATCGGTGTACACAATGCTATTGTCGTAAGCATTCAGCAAACTTTGCCGCTGGCAGTCTTGCAAAGTGTTGCTGCTGCATTCAGGTTGAAAGATTTTTTGCGCAGGCGGGCTGCGTTTGAAATAAGCTGGCCCATGGCTGCCCATTTGGTGCAATACCACCACTACCCCCTTAGCACGGCGCTCGGCTGGCAGTTTTGCAATTTCAGCATCCAGGCGGCTGATCATGATGGCATCCATGCACTCACCTCCTGCGCAATAGGCGCTGTCTTTACTGGCCGTGGTGCTGACCGAGGGTACGCGCGCGCACACGCCTTTGCAACCCGATTGGTTATCTATCCAGAGCACGGCCAAGCCTGCGCGTTGCAATACATCAAGCAAGTTTTCTTCGTAGCTGCCGCTGTGGTAATCGCTTCGGCCTTCTTTGGCGAACATGCAAGGCAGAGATGCCGCTGTGCTAGTGCCACAGGATGCCACTTGGCTAAAACTGATCACATCAGGGCGCTTGGCCAATAAAGGATTGGTCGCGCGCGCATAGCCGTTGAGCTGAAAATTCGCCGCCCTTGCGGTTTCGCCCACCACCAAAAGCACAACTTTTGGCTTAGCGCCCACCTGCCCCCCCCAAACCGCATCCAGCCCTATGCTTTGCAATTGTTTAGGTTTTTGAAAATGGCGTGCCGCCACTGCGCCTGTGGCCCAAATACTGTTGAGTGGATTCATCAAATAGCGCACTTGCGTGTGGTTGCGCATCAAGCTGGCTAAGGGCTGATACATCGCCAAAACCGATACTACCAACACAGCAGCGGCTACCCCCATCAAAGCCAAGCGCACAGCTAAAGCGCGCCAGCAACTCGCCTCCGCGGCTACTGGTTGGCGCCAAAGCCAGGCTGCGGGCAAGACAGCCAAGCCCAAGACAAATAAAAACAAATTCAAACTGAGTACATCGCGCGCCTCGCGCACATCGGTTTGCAGCACATTGGTCACCATGCTGGGGTCTATCACCACGCCAAACTGCCATTCGTAATAACTGGCGAATGCGGCCAGCAATAACAGCAGCGTCAGCAGCGGCTTGACACTGTGCCGCCACGCTAACAGCGCCCCCAAGAATACGGTTGCGCTCAGAATCACCAGCCCTAAGCCCAAGGCCAGCAACCAGCCTGAGGCCATTTGTAACTGCCCCAATCGACCCAACTCGCGCCATAGCGGTAGATTGCCCAGCGTAGCTAACCAAACACTGCTTAGCACCAATAAAGACAAAGCCCCGAAAGGGCGGATAAAGCGTTTTTTCATATAAAAAAGGCAGGTTTTTCGCACTTTTCCGCGTAAAACCTGCCTGAGCAGCTACGATAAAATGAGCAATTATTCTAAAGAACCAATGCCGCTGACCACTTGGCTAAAGCCGCCATCTACATAAGTGATTTCTGCAGTCACACCGCTGGCTAAATCACTCAGCAAGAACGCCGCCACATTGCCCACATCTTCAATCGTGACATTGCGGCGAATAGGAGAAAACTCTTCCACTACTTTCAAAATTTTGCCAAAGCCTTTGATACCGCTAGCGGCCAAGGTTTTGATCGGGCCGGCGCTGATGCCGTTGACGCGCACGCCACGCGGCCCCAGAGATTCAGCCATATAGCGCACCGAAGCTTCGAGCGAGGCCTTGGCCATGCCCATGGTGTTGTAAGCTGGCACCATGCGTACCGAACCGAGGTAGCTCAAGGTCAAAAGCGCGGCTTTGTCATTGAGCATATGGCGGCAAGCCTTAGCCATGGCAGGAAAGCTGTAAGCCGAAATATCGTGAGCAATAGTGCAAGCTTCGCGTGAAATACCATCCAAATAATCGCCCGCTATGGCTTCGCGTGGGGCAAAGCCAATGGCATGCACAAAGCCGTCAAACTTAGGCCAGACTTTTTCCAGATCAGCAAACATTTGCGTGATTTGCGCATCGCTGCCCACATCACATTCAAACACCAAGTTCGAGCCAAATTCAGCCGCAAATTCAGTAATGCGGTCTTTAAAGCGTTCGCCCACATAGCTAAACGCCAGTTCTGCGCCTTGTTCGTGGCAAGCTTTAGCTACACCATAAGCAATCGAACGGTTCGACAGCACGCCCGTAATCAGCAGTTTTTTACCCTTCAGGAAACCCATATTGCCTATCCTTGTTGTGAAATTCAAATCGGGCAGAATTGTCGCATGAGCGCCACCCGATGTTTTACCCCTTTTGGCCTAGCTGCAGCTATGGCTGTATCTGCCTTGATCGCCCCCGCAGCCCATGCCGCTTACGGCTACGCTTTGTGGGGGGATTTGAAATACCCGCCAGGCTTTAGCCATTTTGATTATGTGAACCCACAAGCGCCCAAAGGGGGCGAGCTGAAGCTGGTATCGAATCTGCGCACTAGCAATTACGATAAATACAACCCCTTCACCATCAAAGGCACAGCGCCCGCGTATTTAAGCGATTTGCTGTTTGAGAGCTTATTAAGCCCCAGCATGGATGAGAGCGCCAGCGCCTACGGCCTGCTGGCCGACGATGTGCAAGTCGCCGCTGATGGCCTTGCAGTGACTTTCCATATCCATCCCAAGGCTCGCTTTCACCATGGCAAACCCGTGCAAGCGGTGGATGTGAAACACAGTTTTGACACCCTGATCGGCCCCGATTGCAGCCCCGCCTACCGCAGCATCTTGGCTGATGTCAAAGCCGCAGTGGTGCTAGACACGCAAACCATCCGTTTTGATTTAGCCGCGCCCAACCGCGAATTGCCCTTAACTTTAGGCAGTCTGCCCATCTTCAGCCGCGATTGGGGACGCGGCAAACCCTTTGCCCAAGTGGTGCTGGACACACCCATAGGCAGCGGCCCCTACCGCATAGGTCCCGTAGCCTTTGGCCGCGATATCACCTATGTACGCGACCCCAACTATTGGGGCAAAGACTTAAATGTGCGCGTGGGCAGTTTTAATTTTGACCGCATCAGCGTCAAAATTTACCAAGACCAAACCGCCCGCTTAGAAGCCTTGAAAGCCGGGGAATTTGATTTGATGCGCTTTTTCAGTGCCCGCGATTGGGCCAGGCAAACCACGGGTAAACGCTTTGCCTCGGGCGCATTGCGTAAGGCCGAGTTCCCCAACCAATTGCCCACGGGCTTTCAAAGCTTTGTACTCAACACCCGCCGCCCGCTGTTGCAAGACCTGCGCGTGCGTCAGGCGCTGGCGCTGGCGCTCGATTACGAATGGATGAACCGCCAGTTGTTTTACGGCGCTTACACCCGCGTGCAAGGCATTTTCGGCAATACCGATTGCCAGGCCAGCGGCTTACAAAACAATGGGCAGCCCTACCCGCCACCGACAGGGGCAGAGCTGGCGCTGCTGGTGCCCTATCGCAAGCAGCTTCCCGCTGCTGTATTTGGTTCGGGCTATCTCGCACCACGCACCGATACCCCCACAGGTTTGCGTGGCAATTTGCGTCAGGCACAGGCCTTGCTGCAAGCTGCAGGTTGGCGCCTAGGCACAGACCATATTTTGCGCAATGCCCAAGGGCAAAAGCTCGAATTAGAGTATTTGGATAGCGGCGAGACAGGCAGCCGCACGGTCACGCCTTGGGCGCGTAATTTAGAAAAGCTGGGCATCGTGTTGAAGATCCGCCCCACCGACTTTGCCCTGTACCAGCAACGCCTACAAAAATTTGACTTTGATATCACTACCATCGCCTACGGCGGCAGCAATAACCCAGGACAAGAATATGCAGAAATTTTCGGCAGTAAAGCAGCAGACACCGAAGATTCTGGCAATTACGCGGGCGTGAAGAACCCAGCCGTAGATGCGTTGGTCGCGCGCCTCGTCGCCGCCAAGAGCAAAGCCGAACTGCTGCCTGCCTGCCGCGCCCTCGATCGCGTCATTGCCCACAGTGCTTACCTCGTGCCGCAATGGGCAGCCACCAGCCACCGCATGGTCTACAACCCTAGGCATCTGGCCTATCGCAGCCCCATGCCAGCTTATGCCCAGGCGGAAGATTGGGCCATGCAAACCTGGTGGGTGAAATAAAGTGAACTAAATACCTTTAACCGTAAAGGCCTTGTCTTTAAGGGTTAGCCCCAAAGCCGCTACAATCGCCGCCATTCGTGTAAAAGTGTTGATGAAAGAGATGGTGGGCTATGGTTCATGTCGTAGGTGACGCTTGCATACAGTGCAAATACACCGACTGTGTGGATGTCTGCCCTGTCGATTGTTTTCGTGAAGGCGAAAACATGCTGGTCATAGACCCCGACGAGTGCATAGACTGCGCCGTGTGCATCCCCGAATGCCCCGTCAGTGCCATCTATGCCGAAGAAGATTTGCCGCCCGAGCAAGCCCACTTCATTCAGATCAACGCCGAGCTGGCCAAACAACCCCATTGGACCAGTATCACGCGCCGCAAACCGGCCCTGCCACAAGCAGAGCAGTGGAAAGACAAAAGCGACAAATTGCCCCAGCTGCTGCGCTAAAGCTCTGGCTCTTTAGCAAGCACCCTAAGCACCCTCATCTTTCTTTTGATTTCGAGTACCTTGCCATGACTTTCGTAGTAACCGAAGCCTGCATCAAATGCAAATACACCGACTGTGTGGATGTTTGCCCCGTTGATTGCTTTTTAGAAGGCCCCAACACTTTGGTGATTGACCCTATGCAGTGCATCGATTGTGCCGTTTGTGTGCCTGAATGCCCTGTCAGCGCCATTTATGCTGATATCGACCTGCCTGCAGACCAAAAAGAATTTGAAAAAATTAACGCCGATATTGCTAAATCTGGCGAGTGGCCCATGATCAACAAGAAAAAAGATCCTATGCCCGAGCACGAAAAATGGGCCGAAGTGAAAGATAAACGCCAATATCTGGAGCGTTAATACCTGCTGCCGCAGAGGCAACAGGTTGGGGGCATAACTGCTACATGACGCCGCTTTAGCTCTGCAGGGCTTGCCATGTGCAAGCCCTTTGTTTTTTATTTTTTGTTTTGTACAAGCATATAGAAGCGCTGTTGCTAGAACTTTATGGCTACTGAAATCCGCACCCATGCACTGGTCATAGGCGCAGGTCCGGCTGGGCTATACGCAGCTTTTCAGTTAGGGCTGCTAGGTTTGGACGCGCATATCGTTGATGCCTTGCCCACAGTAGGTGGCCAATGCGAAGCCTTGTATGCAGACAAGCCCATATATGACATCCCGGCTATGCCGCCAAGCAGCGGGCGCGAATTGGCCACTGCTTTGCTCGCGCAATTGCAGCAAATTCAAGCCTTTGCACCCATCGCGCAACGCTTGCATTTGGGACAGGTCGTCGCCAGCGTGCAGTACCAGGCTGAGAACAAAACCTATCGCATCCAAACAGCCCAAGGCCAGACCTTTATTGCACCCAGCATCATCTTGGCCGCAGGCGTAGGCGCCTTTGTGCCGCGCAGTTTGAATTTGCCAGCTTTGGCAGAAGTCAGCCAATGCCTTCATCACTTTGCTGGCGCGGTAACGGATTTTGCGGGGCAACAAGTCGTGATTGTTGGCGCTGAAGATGAGGCCGTGAACTGGGCCTGCGATTTAGCACAATATTTCGCCCAAAGCACCCAAAATGCCCAAAACGGCAGCGTCGTGCTGAATCACCGCCGCAGCAGTTTGAACACCAGCCCCGCTGTGCAAGCACGGCTGGATAACTTGCTGGCAGCTGGCGCACTGCGCTTTCAAGTGGGCATGATCCAAGGCATAGAGCACATCCAAGGGCAATTGCAAAGCGTGCAATTGCTACAGCCCGACGCTAGCCCCATCACCCTAGCCTGCAGCCGTTTAGGCATCGTGCTGGGCTTATCGCCCAAAATGGGGCCGCTGGCTGACTGGGGCTTGGCCTTGCAACGGCGTCTATTGCCTGTGGATAGCGCCACTTTTGCCACCAATTTGCCCGGCGTATTTGCCGTGGGTGATGTGGTCACTTACCCAGGCAAGCTCAAACTCATAGCCTGTGCTTTTCATGAGGCGACCCTAGCCGCGCATGCCGCACTGGCCTATTGCGCGCCTGAACGCATCACACCGCTGCAATACACCAGCAGCAGCGCACTCTTACAAAAACGCTTAGGCCAGCAGGTTTGATTTTCAGCATGATTTCTGGCTTCTAGGCCGCCAAAACTGCCTGAGCAGCTCACTTTTTAATACTAATACAAGGAAAGCCCCATATGCTAGACCTGCCCCTGATTGCACAACTCATGGCACTGGGCGCTGCTGGCGGCCTGATGGCGGGTTTATTAGGCGTAGGTGGCGGCATGGTGTTGGTGCCCTTTATCACCGCCATGCTGGGCGCGCGCGGTGTGCCCTTAGAGATCAGCGTCAAAATGGGCATCGCTACGGGCATGGCCACCATCGTTTTCACCTCCATCAGCAGCCAGCTCTCGCACCACAGGCGCGGCGCGGTACGCTGGGATTTTGTACGCAGCATTGCCCCTGGCATTTTAATAGGCGCAGCGCTCGCCAGTCTGGGCGTATTTAGCCTGCTCAAAGGCCAATGGCTCGCGCTCATATTTGGCATATTTGTAGCCTTCTCCGCCACACAAATGCTGCTGGGTAAACAGCCCAAAGCCCAACGCACCATGCCAGGGCTGGGCGGGCGCTTGGCAGTCGGCACAGGCATAGGGTTTTTATCGGGCTTAGTCGGCGCTGGTGGCGGTTTTATCAGCGTGCCTTTTATGACTTGGTGCAATGTCGCTATGCACCAGGCGGTCGGCACCTCTGCCGCCCTAGGGCTACCGATCGCGCTATTCAACAGCATAGGCTACGCCATCAGCGGCGCAGGCTTGCCTGGCCGCCCAGAATATGCACTGGGCTATATCTGGCTGCCCGCTTTGTTGACTTTGGTTTCTTGCAGCGTGTTAACGGCGCCCCTAGGCGCACGCTTAGCGCACGCCTTAGATGTGCAGCCACTCAAACGCATTTTTGCCTTGCTGCTTTATGCGCTGGCCGCTTATATGTTCTGGAAAGGTGTGCAGCATTAAGCCATTTTGCGAGCCTGCGCATTGCTCCGCCTGGTTTTAGGCCACTATTTCTGTGGATAAAAATGTGTATAAGCTAGGGAAATCCGTATCTATCCCTGCAATTTCATCAGCTTACACCAGTTGCCTGATTTTCAAGCACAGCAAAAAATCTAATAAAATCAATAACTTACACAATCAACAAAAGCAAGAATAAGCAGCACTAGCGTTTACGCCAGTGCTGTGCACAAAGTCCATTTGGCCTAAGTGCTAGCCCTAGGCATCTAGTTCAGCTAGGAAAGGCGCGACACATCAGATTTTTTTCAAGAGCATCGTCTAAGTCGCTGATTTACTGTCCTCTAGCAAGATACCCCAAAAAGCTGTGGATAAAATTGTGCATAAAGATGCCAGATGCCGCGCAAAGCCACGAAACATAAGGCTTTATCCAGCCTGCTGATTTTTCGAGCAATTACAAATATTCAATAAAATCAATAGCTTACGACGCTTTAAAAGCCATAGCACGATATTGAATAGGGCTGCAGGTTTCACCGATCCATTTCTAACCCACCTGTGCATAAGCGCGGCAATAGAGCAAAAAAAACCATACTCAGAGGGCACAGAACGCTATCAAAAAAGCTTCTAGTGCCATATCCCGAACGCAGCTGCAGGTGTGAAACCTTGCTATTCAAGGGTTTACCCAAGAACACGATGACTAAGGCGTAAAATCAGGGGCTTGATTTCCCCCTTTGCCTTGCCACTTTATACCTAATTTCATAGCTTCCCAGGCAGATTTGACGCCGAAAAACCGCAAAAACACTATCAAAAAACCATGTTCCAAGACTTTGCCGCCTACCACCATGCCCCATATGCTCTGTGGCAACAGGCGGCGGCTGGCCGCAGCGTGCATTGGCGCAGCGATTTTTTTGCGGGCGCTTGGGTGGTCAGCGATTACGCTTTGTGTGAACAGGTGCTACGCGATAGTCAGCGTTTTTCCGCAGCGCGCACTGGTGGCTGGGTGGCTAGCGTCAGCGATGCTGAGCCTGCAAGCGATAGCGCTGCCGCAGATGGTGTCGCACCAACTGGGCATCAAGCCTTTCAGCGCCTTTTCGCCCGCGCCATGCTATTTGTCGATGCGCCGCAGCACCAACGCCTGCGCGCCATCATGCAGCCCTACTTCAAGCCCAGTGAGCTGGAAAAACTGCGCGGCTATATCGAAGACGCAGTCAGCGCGCGCTGCGCAGCGATTGAAGCGCGCACTAGCCGAGGCGAAGCGTTTGACTGGATCGCCGACTTTGCGCGCCCGCTGCCAGCGAGCGTTATCGTGCATTTTTTGGGTTTACAAGGCGTAAGCGTGGCCGAACAAGCGCAATTTATGCGCTGGTCACGCGATTTAGCGATTTTTATTGGCGTGCCTATCGCCGACCGCAGCCATTGGCGTGCTGCGCAGCGCAGCATATTGCAAATGGCCAGCTTTTTTAGCCAGGTGTTTACGCAAGGGCGCGTGGCCTCGGGCAGCTTGTTAGCACGCTTAGCACAGGCGCTGGCGCATGCCGAAATAGACGAAGCCGAACTCATCGCACAAAGCGCCATGCTGCTGTTTGCTGGGCACGAAACCACACGCCATTTGCTCGGCACCAGCGTGCTACGCCTACTTGAACACCCCGCACAATGGCAACTGCTACAGCAGCAGCCAGAGCTAGCAGGTAACGCGGTGCGCGAGTTGCTGCGCCTTGAGCCGCCCGTGCAATACACAGGCCGCCGTGCTCGTGTAGATTGCGTTTTGGCTGGCCAACAGATTCGGCGCAATGATTTAGTTTTAGCCTGTATTGCCGCTGCACACCGCGATGCGCAGCGCTACCCGCATGCTGAAGAGCTTGACATCACTCGCAGCAGCGTCGCTTCACTCGCCTTTGGCTCGGGCGCCCATGTCTGCATAGGCGCGGCGCTAACGCAAATGGAGGCAGAAATCACCCTCACGCATATCAGCCAGCGCTGGCCGCAACTGCGTTTAGCTGCACAGCCCAATACAAACGGTATCGATTGGGACAACAGCAATTTGGCCTATCGCGGCTTGAATAGTTTGATGCTGCGGCGCTAAGCGCCGGCTCTGGCTCTGGCTCTGGCTCTG
>CAZSPW010000074.1:0-9350 GCA_964608575.1 uncultured Burkholderiaceae bacterium
ACGCCGTCTGCAGCCAAGCGCACACAAGCGGCTTGGCCTTTTCCTGCTAGCAGCAAGCGCCCCTAAACATCAGTGGCGCTCATGCTAGAAAATGTAAGCCTGCTTGGATGAAATCTCTAGGCAGGCTTTTCCTCATTGGATTTTTAGACCAACTATTCTGTACTTTGTCTAGGTGCGGCTTGAGTTGGGCGCGCAATTGCTAATGGCTTGTGGGGTTTGCGCTGCGCCGCTGTTGTTTTGACGAGGGTAGCGGTTTGTGCATAAAAAAAGCGCATAGAATCGTCTCGGGCAGCGCCAGCTCTTAGCAGCTTGGCCATTAGTTAAGCTGCTAGTTATGTCAAACACCAGAGGAGAGTGCTTCGTGAATAAGTCGGAAATGATTGACCATATTGCCAAACAAGCTGATATTTCTAAGGCCGCAGCTACGCGCGCTTTGGAGGCAATGACTGGCGCAGTAAAAACCACTTTGAAAAAAGGCGGTAGTGTGTCCTTGGTCGGGTTTGGTACTTTTGCTGTGGGCGAGCGTGCTGCGCGCACAGGCCGCAATCCGCAAACTGGGGCTTCGATCAAAATTAAAGCAGCCAAGGTGCCCAAATTCCGCCCTGGTAAAGCTTTAAAAGATGCATTGAATAAGCGTTAAGCAAAAAAACTTGAGGGATTTGAAAAAAGCCCCAAAAACACGCTAGAATAGCGTCTTACACAAATACGGCGGGTGCTTAGCTCAGTTGGTAGAGCGGCGCCCTTACAAGGCGTAGGTCAGCGGTTCGACCCCGTTAGCACCCACCACCGCTTAAGATTTGTGACAAGAAGCGTTACCTGAAAAGGGCGCTTTTTTTTTGCTTAAAATTTGCCCTTGCTGCCTAGCATTGCTTGAGCAATGCTTTCTCTAATTGGCTAAGGAATGCCCTGATGTTTGATTTCGTTCGTAAACACACCCGCTTAATGCAGTTTGGTTTGTTGGTGTTGGTTTTTCCTGCATTCGTTGCCATCAGTTTTTATGGCTATTCACAAAATGATATGGGTGGCGAGGTAGCCAAGGTGGGGGATGTTGCCATCACTCAAGTGCAATGGGATCAGGAACTGCAGCGCCAAGGTCAGCTTATGCGCCAAAGCAATCCTGACTTCGATGCTAGCGCACTCGAAACACCAGCACAAAAATACCGTGTTTTAGAAGAAATGGTGGCTCAGGCTGTACTGCAAGCGGCTGTAAATAAGCTGCATTTGCGTGCGAGTGACGCACAAGTGGCGCAAGCGCTGGCACAAGACCCCAGTATTGCTAGCTTGCGCCAGCCCAATGGTCAGCTGGATATGCAGCAATATCAGGCGCTATTGGCCACGAATGGTTTGACTGTGGCGCAGTATGAGGCGCAAGTGCGTCAAGAGTTGAGCGAGCGGCAATTGCAAGCGAATATCTACGGCACTACCCTCACCGTGCAAAACCTGCGCGAGACGCTGATGCAGGCGCTCTTGCAAACGCGCCAGGTACAGCTAGCGCGCTTTCCTAGTGCTGATTATTTGGCTCAAGCTAAACCTACGCCTGAGCAAGCGCAGGCGTATTACAAGGCGCATACAGACTTGTTCAAACTACCAGCCACGGTGGATATTCAATATGTGGTGCTTAGCCCAGCGGATGTGAGTGCGAAATTGCAGTTCAGCGATGAAGAATTGCGCAGTTATTACACACAAAACCAAGACCGTTTTGCTGGTGTGCAAGAGCGCCGCGTTAGCCACATTTTGTTCCAGACTCAGGCTCAGGCGGAAGCGGCCTTGGCACAAATTAAAGCCCAGCCAGAAATCTTTGCAGAAGTGGCTAAGAAATCCTCTATGGACGCAGGCTCGGCTGCACAAGGTGGTGATTTGGGCTTTTTGGGCAAAGGGGCAACCGCTAACCCAGAGTTTGATGACGCGGTTTTTGCTCTAGAGCAAGGCCAGATAAGTGCGGTAGTGAAAAGCCCTGCTGGTTTTCATATCATCAAAGTCACTGACATCAAAGGCCAGGCCAAACCATTTGAACAAGCTAAAGCAGAGGTTTTAGCGGCACTTCAAGCCGAACAAGGCGCCAAAAAGTATGCCGAGTTGAGCGAAAACTTTCGTAATGCAGTCGAAGACAACGACGACTTGCTAACTGTTGCCAAGCAACTGGGCTTGAAGGTGCAAAGCGCCACAGGCTTGCAGCAAGGTGCGGTGCTGCAGCAGGCAGACCCAGTGCTGGGCAATGCCAAACTGCAAAAAGCTATTTTCTCGGCCGACGCCCTGACACAAAAACACAATACACCTGCTATTGAGGTGGGCAGCAGTACTTTGGTATCTGCCCATGTGGTGAAGTATCAGCCCGCTAGCGTGCAGCCGTTTGCCCAAGTGCAAGCGCAAATTCAGGCGCTCGTCACGGCTGAGCGCGCACAAGACTTAGCAAAAGTAAGCGGGCAAACCAAATTGGCTGAGTGGAAGAAATCCCCTGCCAGCGCGCAACTGGAGGAGGCCGTGAGCGTGTCGCGTCAGCGCACGCAAAATCTGCCGCAGCCTGTAGTGGAAGCGATTCTCAAGGCTGATGCCAGCAACTTGCCAGCTTGGGTAGGTGTGGAAATGCCTAATCACGGCGGTTATATCGTGGCCAAAATCGACAAGGTGCAAGTGTCCTCAGGCGATAAGCTGGAGGACGAAGCTGCCCGTCGCCAGATTGAGCAAATTATTCAGCCCACCTTGAGTAAAGCGGAAACTGCTGCCTTTGTCGCGCTGCTGCGTAAGCAGTTCAAAGCCAAAATCATCGCGCCCAAGCCTACTGCAGAGCAAGAGTCGGCTCCAGCTGCGGCTGCGGCTGAAGACGCCGATGCTGACGCAAGTTAAATCCTTTTAGGAGAGGCGCTTTGCCCAGCTTGTATATCGGCCTGATGTCGGGCACTTCGACCGATGGGGTCGATGCTCTTTTGCTGGATGTAGGGGCGCAGCCTAAACAGGCGGTGCGGGCTTTTACGAGCTTGCCCCTGCCGGCGGCATTGCGCGCAGAACTGTTGGCACTCAATCATGCCGGTGAAAATGAATTGCACCGCGCCGCTCTAGCCGCCAATGCCCTAGTGGGCGTGTATGCACAGGCCGTAGCGGATTTACTGCAGCAAACTGACCTGGCCGCCAGCGCCATTGCCGCCATAGGTGCGCACGGGCAGACGGTACGACACCAGCCTGCTGCTTTTGATGGTGTGGGCTACACCCTGCAATTGAATGCGCCTGCGCTGCTGGCCGAGCGCACTGGTATTGCCGTGGTGGCAGATTTTCGCAGCCGTGATGTCGCCGCTGGCGGCCAAGGCGCACCCCTCGTGCCCTTTTTTCACCGCCTATGGTTTGGCGCAGGGGCTGCAGAAAATTCAGGTGCAAAGCAAGATTTAGCTGTACTGAATATCGGCGGCATCAGCAATATCAGCTTGCTGCCCGCCAACGGCAGCGTGCAGGGTTTCGACACGGGGCCAGGTAATGTGCTGATGGATGCTTGGGTGCAACTGCATTTAGGGCAAAGCTACGATGCCGATGGCGCTTGGGGCAAGGGGGGGCAGGTGAATACCGCGCTGTTGGCGCAAATGCTGGCCGAGCCGTATTTCGCCTTGCCTGCGCCCAAAAGCACGGGGCGGGATTTATTCCATATGCCCTGGCTGCAAGCGCAACTGACGCGCTTGCCTGTTATGCCTGCAGCCCAAGATGTGCAAGCGACTTTGTTGGAGTTGACGGCGCGCAGTGTTGCTCATGCCCTGCTGCAAGCCATGTCCCAAACCCCATCGCCACTGCTGCAACTGTCGCAACTGGTGGTGTGTGGTGGCGGTGCCTACAACGGCGCTTTAATGGCGCGTTTGCAAGCCTTGCTGCCCGCTGTGCGGGTGCAAACTTCAGCCGCCTATGGCTTAGAGCCTAATCAGGTGGAGGCTGCGGCCTTTGCTTGGCTGGCGGCGCAGTGCGTGCGCGGCTGTGCTTTGCCCCTACCCAGTGTCACTGGGGCGCGTGCAGCGCGCGTTTTAGGGGCAATATACCCAGCTTAGTTTTGAGCATGTTTTTGCTGTTTTTGGCCGTAAAACCTGCCTGAGCAGCTCCTTTTTCAATAGTGTTTGGAAAGCGTTTGATGAGCAGTTCTTTGTCTTTTGCCCAGCGCCTAGATGGTTTGGAAACCTCGGCTATTCGGGAATTGTTCAAACTCTTGGGCAAGCCTGGCATCATCAGCTTTGCGGGTGGTTTTCCTGACGCCAGCTTGTTTGATGTGGAGGGCATTCGTGCTGCCAGCGATCAGGCTTTGGGTGCAGATACGGCGGGTGCGGTCCTGGCCTATGGCGCTACGGAAGGTGTGCCTGCGCTGCGCGAGGCCATTGCGCAAGAAATGCAGGCGCAGGGCGCTGCGGTGCAGGCTGATGAACTCATCATCACGACTGGCAGCCAGCAAGCTTTGGACTTGGTGGCCAAGTGCATGATCAGCCCTGGCGACCGCGTGATTGTGGAAGCGCCGACTTTTCTGGCCGCGATTTCCTGCTTCAAACTTTATGGCGCAGAAGTGGTGGGCGCGCCCATAGACGCAGAAGGTGTGCAAACCGATGCATTAGAAGCCCTGATTGCCGAGAAAAAGCCCAAGCTGATTTACCTGATCCCGACTTTTGGCAACCCCAGCGGCGCCACCCTCAGCCTGGAGCGCCGTTTGCGCATTCTGCAATTGGCCGCGCAGCATGAAATTTTGGTGATCGAGGACGATCCCTATGGGCAGCTTTACTTTGATGCCCCGCCGCCGCCATCTTTATTGGCTTTAAGTGCCCAAGTCCCAGGCAGTCGCGATTGGCTGTGTTACGGCGGCAGCTTGAGCAAAACTTTAGCCGCTGGTCTGCGCGTGGGCTGGTTGGTAGCGCCTGCGGCACTTTTGGCCAAAGCCGTGATGTGCAAACAATTCAGCGACGCGCATACCAGCAATTTGAGCCAACAAATCGCCGCTAATTATTTGGCCTCAGGCCGTATGCAGGCGGGCTTGCAACACGCACGCCGCGTGTATGCAGGGCGGGCAGCGGCACTGTGCCAAGGTTTGCAGCGCGAGTTAGGCCATGCGGTGGAGTTCAGCGCGCCGCAAGGTGGCTTATTTGTGTGGGCGCGTTTGACAGGGCAGGGCGGCGCTGGCGCTGATGCGGCCACATTTGCCCGCCGCGCGATTGATGAATTGGTGGCCTTTGTGCCTGGCGCGCCTTTCTTCGGGCGCGATCCTGATCTGGCATCTTTCCGCCTGTCTTTTGCCACCGCTAGTGAAGACAAAATTGCCGAAGGTTGCGTGCGCTTAGCGCGGGCGCTGTAGGTTGAAAGCGACCCTTCTTAAAGCGGCTTTTAGTGCGCGTGCTCGGCCACCACATGTGTGGCCGCCAGCACCAAGCCTGCGCCCAGAGCCAAGCCCAATAATTGCAGCAGGGTATCGCGTGCGCCCCAGTGCCGTTGCAACTGCGGAATCAAATCGGCCAGGGCCACATAAATAAAGCTGCCCGCGGCCACCATCAGCAAATACGGCATCCAGCCGGCCATCTGCGAAAAGAACAGGTAACCCAGCAAGCCGCCTATCAGCGTTGCGCTGCCAGCGCTGAGCAGTTTGAACAAGGCGGCACGCAAATTGCGCCGCCCTTGCAGCACCACCAAATCCCCCATATGGTGGGGCACTTCATGCGCAAATACCGCCAGTGCCACCAGTAGGCCTAGGGCAGGGCTGCTGAGGCAAGCTGCTGCAATCAGCATGCCGTCACCCAGGCAATGCACCGCATCGCCCAAGAGTAAAGACAGGCCGCCACTTTGGTGCTGGTGCGTTTGCTGGTGCTCGTGGCCATGGCTGTGACCATGATGGCTGTTGGCGGCGTTTGGCAGTGCCGCATGGTGCTCGTGGCCGTGGTGATACAGCTCGGCTTTATCCAGCATAAAAAAAGCCAATAAAGCCACAAACAGGGTGGTAAATAAATTGTGCGCGACAGCGCCAGACTCGACTGCTTCAGGCAGCAGATGGGTGAAGGCTGTGCATAGCAAGGCACCTGCGGCAAAGCTGAGCAAAAAATCGGTGCTGGTTTTGCGCAAATGGCGCATCAATAGCGCCGCCAGCAAAACGCTGCCAAAGCCTGCCGCGGCTGTGGCCAATAGCGTTGCCCAAGCAGGGTGGAGGGGGATTTGCAGCATGGGGAAAGAGAAGGGAAATAAAAAAAGCGCTGCTAGAAGCGGCGCCTAGAGATTTTATCGGGCTTGTCAAGCTGGCTTGATGCAGCAAGGCCAGCGCGTACTTGGCCTTTTGCTGGCTTTAGTGATGCCTTTAGTCAAAGCAACGGCAATCGCGATCGCGCAATGCCGTGCTGAGTTGGTCGAGCAGAATGCTCCACGGCGGCTCGTCACGAGTTTTCTTTTCATGGATGAATTGCGCCTGTGACTCGCTCCAAAATGGCGCGTGTTCTAGCAATACAGCATTGTCTAGCGGGCGGTTGCGGACGATGAAATCGGCAATTTGTTCAGGCTGGCTGGGCAGGCCTAGTTGATCAAACAGATCGGTGAAACTGCCGCACTGGGTCACAAATTCGGGCAAATGCTTGCTCATTTTTAACTCCTTTCATCTGTGCTGGAGGGCGCTGCCTTGCATCATACGCGCTGTTGGCGCCGCGCAGCTATAGCGGCAGGCGCATATCCGCATATTCGGGGTGCTTATCCATATAGGCACGCACAAAACTGCAATCAGGGCGCACTTTCAGCCCCTGCTCACGCGCCCAAGCCAATGCGTGCTGCACCAGGCGGCTGGCAATGCCACGCCCGCCCAGTTCAGGCGGCACGATGGTGTGCGCAAACGCCACGCCTTGCGGGATAAGCGCATATTCTTCATACGCCGTATGTCCCTGGATTTGCAGCTCAAAGCGGTGGGTGTTGAGGTTGTGGCTAATCGGCGTGTTGTGGCTCATGTGCTTGCCTTAGGGGAGAGGAGTGTCAAGATGATGCGGTCTGACCAAAACGCCCGCTATTGAAGTCATCAATGGCTTGCTGGATTTCTTCTAGGCTGTTCATCACAAAGGGTCCATAACCAAACACTGGTTCGTTGATGGGCTGGCCTGCAAGCAGCAAGATGCTGGCCTCGGCTGCCCCCGTATTGGTCAGCTTCAGCCCTGTGCCTGCGGCAGAAAGTGTGGCCACTTGTGCGCTTTGTGCCGTATGGCCGCCGTTGATTTGTACCTGACCATGGAGTACCAGTAAAAGCGTGTTCCAGCCTTCGGGCTGGGGCAGATCGGCGCTGGCGCCTGCTGCCAAACGCAGATCCCAGACCCGCATAGGCGTGTAAGTTTGCGCGGGGGCGCTGTGGCCTTGCCAGTCGCCCGCAATCAAGCGCATGTGGCCAGCCTCACCGGGCAGCGCCACGCTGGGGATTTGCGCGGCCGTGATGCCTTGGTAATGGGCTGCTGTCATTTTGTCTTTGGCAGGCAAATTCACCCACAGTTGCGCCACCTGGAAAACGCCACCTTTTTGGCTGAAAGCAGGGGAGTGGAACTCCTCGTGGATGATGCCGCCACCGGCTGTCATCCACTGCACATCGCCCGCGCCGATGATGCCGCCTGCGCCAGTCGAATCGCGGTGCTCTAGCTCGCCTTGATAGACGATGGTGACGGTTTCAAAGCCGCGGTGCGGGTGCTGCCCCACGCCACGGCGATAGCCGCTATTGGGGGCGAAGGTATAGGGCGGGGCGTAATCGAGCAGCAAAAAAGGGCTGCGCTCGGCTACGCCCTGGCCTTGATAGCCAAACATGCCGCGCACGGGAAAGCCGTCGCCGACCCAGTGCTGTGCAGGGGCGGGGCTGATGCGGATGAGGGTTTTCATGACAAAGGACACATGAGAGTGGCACACAGGGATTATTCTATGGGTGGGACAAAAACTGGCAATACGGCAAAATGCGCATGCATTGTTCCAAAAATGGAACAATGAGGCCGTGCTATAGAAAAAGCATACATTTTTGATGATGATTTAATTGGTTTAGCCCAGAAAAACTGCCTGAGCAGCTATAAAAATAATGCTTATTTTTCTTGAAAAAAGAGGTAAAAATGCTGGATTTAAATGATATGCGCTGTTTTGCCGCCGTGGTGGAGCAGGGCAGCTTTACTGCCGCGGCCACTGTGTTGGATGTGCCCAAATCCAGCTTGAGTCGCCGCATCTTGGCACTGGAGGAAACTTTAGGCGTGCGTCTATTGCAGCGCTCTACACGGCACCTGACGGTGTCAGAATTGGGGCAACAGTTTTATCAGCATTGCCGTGCCATGTTGATCGAAGCACAGGCAGCGCAAGAAGTTGCGCTGAGCGCGCTCGCGCAGCCTTGTGGCACGGTGCAAATCGCCTGCCCTATTGCCTTGCTGCATATGCGTGTCGGGGCGGTACTGGCCGCCTATCTTCAGCAAAACCCGCAAGTGCAGCTCAAAGTTTGGGCCGTCAACCGTGCGGTCGATGTCATTGCCGAAGGCATAGACATCGCCTTGCGTGTGCGCACTGAACCCCTGGAGGACAGTGAATTGGCGCTGCGCGCCCTAGGTCCGGGTGAGCAATGGCTGCTAGCTAGCCCCCATTTGCTGGGGCAATTCCCCGCCTTAGAGCAAGCTGCTGATTTGGCTTGGCTGCCCAGCCTAGGCATGAGCAGTGAAGCCCATAGCTGGGTGCTAACTGGGGCAGATGGCAAAACCTATACACACCACTACCAGCCTCGCTTGCAGTGCAGCGATATGAATACTTTATTGCAGGCCGCAGAGGCAGGCTTGGGGATCGTGCAATTGCCGGCTGATTTTGCCCAGCCCGCGCTGCAAGACGGCCGCCTCATGCGGGTGCTGCCCGCTTGGAGCCTGCCCATGAAGCGCATTCATGCGGTATTTCCCAGCCGTCGCGGACAGCTGCCTGCGGTGCGCGCCCTGCTGGATATGTTGGCGGCAGAATTCGCTAGCAGCAGTCATGCTAGTCCTGCGCATTAGGCTGGGAATGCCAGTAATACCAGCAAGGCTGCGGCGAAGCAAGTCCAGCTGCCTGCAGTGCTTACATTTACACTCAGCGCCATGACCTTTGCCGCACCCCTTAGCCAAATCCACCACTGCCGCAATTGCGGTAGCAAAGTAGCACATCGCTTGCCCGATGACGGTGATAAGCGCGTGCGCGCTATTTGCCCGGCTTGTGGCACCGTACATTATGAAAACCCGCTGATGGTCGTTGGCACCGTGCCCTATACCGCTGATGGCCGTGTACTGCTGTGCCAGCGCGCCATTGAGCCGCGTAAAGGTTATTGGACTTTGCCAGCAGGCTTTATGGAATTGGGCGAAACTGCGAGCCAGGGCGCTATGCGTGAAACCGCGGAAGAAGCG
>CAZSPW010000075.1:0-9320 GCA_964608575.1 uncultured Burkholderiaceae bacterium
GCCATTTGCTCCAGTTGCAAGTGCAACGGTAAATTACACATTTAATGCTGGTAATTACACGACGACAACGAGCGACCCAAAATACTTTGCGTTTACTGGGGGGACCTATGATGTAGGTACTGGGACAATACTTTCTGATTCTCCTCCAACAGAAATCTATAACCCAACAGAAGTGGCTGAAGTTCAAGTTGGGAATGTTGAGGTCGGGATGTCTAAATCTTTTGTGGGCTATTACCCCAGCGACTGGGCACAGCAATTGGCGAAGACCTTGGGTACTCAGGCGGTAGGGGCTACAGCAACTTTGGCGGTTAAGTTAGAAGCGCGCGGCTCATTGCCTAATTTGCTCGCTGGGGTAGAAAGTGGAAGCAATAATGGGCCGAATGACAATGTATTGCAGACGGAAACGCTAGTGACGGCGACACGCTTAGCTAACGGTACGGTAAATGGCATCGCTAATGCTTGCCGGTTTAGCTACACCATGTATCGCAAAGAGATCGTGCCAGGAATTATTGCTGCAGAAAAAATGAATAGTGCTTCTGTAATGACCGATTACACAACGACTGATAGCGCCAACTTGCAAGCCGTTGCTGATCAAATCTATTTTATTGGCCCGGATTTTGTAGGACACAATAGTACTTATACCAAATTGCTATACGAAGCCTATTTGCCTCAAATAGAGGGGACATTCGCAACGAGTAATACCGTTACATTCTTGCCTATTAGCGTAGTGATGGATCATGTATACGGGGTTTCTTCTAATGCTAACCCAAATATAAACTTCACCATCAACGGCGAGCAAGGTTATGCGAATAAGGCGGAGCCCCCAGAGCAACCAGCGGCGAAAAACACCTTCACTTATATACCTTAATATCATGGGTTGAAAAGGCCGCGCAAGCGGCCTTTTTTTGTGCCCATAACTGGAGCCACTCCAGAGGCTGAAGCAGCAAAACCGCTACACTGCTAGCTTATGTTTAGCTTTTTCGAACGCCTCATCCGCCCCTACCCCGATTTGCAGGCTGCTGAGCCGCAAGCGCAAATCCCGCCTAAGGATTTCTGGGCTTTTGTTGCCTACAGCACGCATGGTGTGCGTTTGGGTTTTGCCGCTTTGATTGTGTTGACGGCGGCGACTTCGGCTTTAGAGGCGATGTTGTTTGCCTTTTTGGGGCAAATCATTGATTGGCTGGCTACGGTGCCGCCTGAACAATTGTGGAGCCAAGAAAAAAAGAAGATCGTGCTGATTGCTGCTGCCGTTGTGCTGCTGCCTTGCTTGGCTAGTTTGCAAAGCATGGTGCGCCTGAATGCGCTAGCGGGCAATATGCCCATGCGTTTGCGCTGGGTGTATCACCAGCTGATGCTGCGCCAGAGTATGGGCTTTTATCAAGATGAATTTTCAGGTCGCGTGGCGGCCAAGGTGATGCAGACCGCGCTGGCAGTGCGCGATATGTGCAATGCTTTGTGCGATGTCATGGTGTATGTGCTGGTTTATCTGATCACGATTGTGGCGGTGGTTGGGCGTTTTGATGCGTGGTTGATGCTGCCTTTTGTGCTGTGGATCGGGCTTTATATTGCCAATATGGCCTACTTTGTGCCGCAATTGGCCAAGGTGTCGCAGCGCCAAGCCGATGCCCGTTCGCTGATGACGGGGCGCATCACCGATTCTTACGCCAATATCAGCACCGTGAAACTGTTTGCCCACGGCGGGCGCGAGCTGGCCTATGCCAAAGCCGCCATGGATGAATTTATGCTGACGGTGTACGCGCAAATGCGCAAAGTCACGGGGCTGAATATCAGCAATGAATTGTTGAATATGTTGTTGGTGGCAGGCACCGCTGGGCTGGCTTTATGGTTGTGGAGCATAGGCCAGGTGACGGTGGGCGCGGTGGCTGCGGCCAGTGCCATGACGCTGCGCTTGGTGGGTATGTCGCACTGGATCATGTGGGAATCAGCCAGTTTGTTTGAACATATAGGCACGGTGCGCGATGGCATGAATATGCTCTCGCGCCCCAATTTGGTGCGTGATGTGGCAGACGCGCCAGCCTTAAAAGTGACACAAGCGAGGATTGAATTTAAACAAGTGGTTTTTGCCCACGCTGCGCCCCAGGCTGCTTTAGATGATAATAAAAATCAGAGCTGCTCAGGCAGTCATGGCGTGGGAAAACCGCTATTTAATGGTTTAAATCTGACTTTGAAACCCGGCGAAAAAATCGGTTTAGTGGGGCCATCGGGCGCGGGTAAATCGACTTTGGTGAACCTGTTGTTGCGTTTTGCGGATATACAAAGCGGCAGTATCACGATAGATGGGCAGAACATTGCGGCCGTTACGCAAGAAAGCCTGCGCCAAAATATCGGCATGGTGACGCAGGATACCGCGCTACTGCATCGCTCCATTCGTGACAATATTATGTATGGCAGGCCTGAGGCTAGCGAAGCGGAATTGATGGCAGCAGCCAGCAAAGCCCAAGCACACGAATTTATCAGCCAGTTATGCGATAGCCAGGGGCGGCGTGGCTACGATGCGCAGGTGGGTGAGCGTGGGGTCAAACTCTCAGGCGGGCAGCGCCAACGCATCGCCATTGCCCGGGTGATGCTGAAAAATGCCCCGATTTTGCTGCTGGATGAAGCCACTAGCGCCTTGGATAGCGAGGTGGAGGCGGCGATTGCCGAAAATCTGTATCAGTTGATGGAAGGCAAAACCGTGATCGCCATCGCGCACCGTTTGTCCACTATTGCTGCCATGGACAGGCTGATCGTCATGAACGAAGGGCACATTGTGGAAGAGGGTAGCCACGCGCAATTGCTGGCAGCGGGCGGCCTATACGCACGCCTGTGGGCGCGGCAGAGCGGTGGCTTTTTGGGGAATTTATAAACCTGTCTGCCCTAAGATGGATTAGTGCGAATTTTGGGACAATTTAGTAAATAACTACTATTTTTCTCGTTATTTGGCCTGAAAATGGAACAATGCCAGTTTGCTATGGTATTTCATCAAAAAAATCAGGCAGTTTTCTGCAAATAAAGCCGAAAAATCTGCCTGAGCAGCTCGCTTTTTTGAAGCGTTTTTTATAAGAATTTATGCAAAATACAAGCGGCTAATGGTGTCCACCACGCAGCCGGGTTTGTCTTGGCCTTCAACTTCTACGCTGATACGCACCACTACTTGCACACCGCCGCCTTTGATTTCTTCGGCCGCCACCACTTCGCCTTTGCCGCGCACGCGGGAATTGACTTTCACAGGAGCAGGAAAGCGCACTTTATCCGTGCCGTAATTCACGCCCATGCTCAGGTTTTCGTAATTCACCAATTGCGGCAAAAACAAATTTGCGAGCGACAGCGTGAGGTAGCCATGCGCCACGGTGGCCCCAAAAGGGCCGTCTTTGGCTTTGACCGGGTCAACATGTATCCATTGATGGTCGCCGGTGGCGTCAGCAAAGGTGTCGATGCGCTTTTGGTCTATGGTGATGTAATCGGTAACGCCCAAATCCTGTCCTACGGCGGCTAGCACAGTGGCAACTGAATTGAAAATGGTGGCCATATCAAACTCCTTGGTGTTTTGCGTGAAAATGCCTACCTTTGAGTTTATCCGCCTCGTTGATGCAAGCTTCTAGTCTATCTCGTGATTTTGCCTATACGGTGGGTGCTTGCGTCTTGCTTTTGCTGTGGGAATGGGCAGGCCAAGATATGGCTATGGCCGCATGGTTTGCTACGCCAGCGGGTTTTGCCATGCACCACAGGGTATGGTTCGATGCGGTGTTTCACCGTTGGCCGCACGATATGGCTTGGCTGCTGCTGTTTGCCTTTGCCGCGCAAATGCGTTGGCCGATCAAGGCGTTTCAACAAATTCCAGCAGCCAACATTGCCTGGGGCGTGGGCGCAACCTTGTGGGCTTTGTTGTTGATACAGCTGATGAAGCACTACAGCCCCACCAGTTGCCCTTGGGATTTGCGCGAATTCGGCGGTAGCGCACAACACCTGCCGCATTGGCGCGCACTTTTGCTGCGCTGGCAAGACGGTGGCGGCGGGCATTGCTTTCCCGCCGGCAGTGCTTCCAGTGGTTTTGCTTTTATCGCCGCCTACCCCTTTTTGCGCAGCTACGCGCCGCGCTTAGCTAGGCAATGGCTAGTAGGTTTTGGCTTGGCAGGTTTGCTGCTGGGCTTGGCGCAGCAAATGCGCGGCGCCCACTTTATGAGCCATACCCTGTGGACGGCTTGGCTGTGCTGGACTTGCGGCATGGCGCTGTTTTATTTGCGCCAGCGTTTGCCGTAAGGCCGCCGCAGTTTCGCTAACTCGGCATATACGCGTATATGAGTTCAACGCCCAGCACCACTTGCCCGCAATGCGCCTATACGCGCAGCGCGCAAGACAGCAATCCCGCTTGGCAATGCCCAAAATGCGGCGTGGCCTATAGCAAAGCGCAGCGCGATAAGACGCGGCGCAAGCCCTATATCCCCAACAGCATTCCAGGGAAAGTTCGCTTGTCCAACTTTGCCTTTGGTCTAGGTGGCATTCTTTACGGCGCTTATGGCCTACATCGCAATGATCTCTATATTCCTGGTAAGCATGGGCCAGGCGTGCACCTGCACGACAGCGCGGCCATGCTGATGATGGCGGCTATCGTTTGCGGCTGCGCGGTATTGCTCTCGGTCGTTTTAGACCACTACGACGAGCGCGATAACGAAGTCTATTACCAACGCACCGCGCAGGTCTTGCGTTGGTTGGGTTGGGGTTTTTTTGCTTTGGCTATGCTGCACTACATTCGCAGCTGAGACATAAAAAAACCGCTCTATTCAAAGAGCGGTTTTCGCAAAGGGGCTCAACCTGATTAGGCTTTAACCACCTGCGCCAGTTTGCCTGCGGCGTAGGCCGCAGCCATGTCGCTCATACTGATGGGCTTGATTTTTGCGCCTTGGCCTTCGCAGCCAAATTCCAGGTAGCGTTGTTTACACACGGCTTTGGCCGCTTCGCGCGCGGGTTTCATCCACTCGCGCATATCGAATTTGCTGGGGTTTTCGGCCATAAATTTGCGCACTGCGCCCGTCATGGCCATGCGGATATCGGTGTCGATATTGATTTTGCGCACGCCGTGTTTGATGGCCTCTTGAATCTCTTTCACGGGCACGCCATAGGTTTGCTTCATCTGGCCACCGTATTGGTTGATGATGTCGAGCAAATCTTGCGGTACAGACGAGCTGCCGTGCATGACCAAATGCGTATTGGGAATGCGGGCGTGGATTTCTTTCACGCGGCTGATGGCCAGCACATCGCCCGTGGGTGGGCGCGTGAATTTATACGCGCCGTGGCTGGTGCCAATCGCTATCGCCAGCGCGTCGAGCTGCGTGGCTTGCACAAATTGCGCGGCTTCTTCTGGGTCGGTCAGCATTTGGCTGTGGTCGAGCTTGCCAACAGCACCTACGCCGTCTTCTTCGCCAGCCTCACCTGTTTCCAAGCTGCCTAGGCAACCTAATTCACCTTCGACCGTAGCGCCCAATTTGTGCGCCATTTCCACCACTTTTTTGGTTACGGCCACGTTGTAATCAAAATCCGCCGGTGTCTTGCCGTCTTCGCGCAGCGAACCGTCCATCATGACCGAGCCAAAACCCAAATCCAGCGCGCCCTGGCAGATAGCGGGGCTGGTGCCGTGGTCTTGGTGCATGACCATAGGGATGTGTGGATAAGCCTCAGATGCGGCTTGAATCAAATACTTGATGAAATGCTCGCCCGCATATTTGCGCGCACCTGCGCTGGCTTGCAGAATCACGGGCGCACCCACTTCATCGGCAGCGGCCATGACGGCCTGCACCTGTTCCAGGTTATTCACATTGAAGGCGGGAATGCCATAGCCGTTTTCGGCAGCATGGTCGAGCAATTGGCGCATGGAGACGAGAGCCATGTGGTTGTCCTTTTTTTGAGATAAGCAGAGAAGAAAACAGCTTGCATTTTAGCCAAGCCACTGCGCTTGTGGTTTAGCATCAGCCCATCACATTTTTAAAGGGTGCATATCGATGAATAATGACTTTGATAGCCTGGCTCAAACCAGTGGTAACACGGGCGCTGATGCCCCCGTTTTATTGGATAAGCCGCGCCATTTGGACGCGGGAGCAGGTATGCGTTGGGTGAGCCAAGCCTGGACTTTATTTAAAGCCCGCCCTGGCCTGTGGATAGGTATGGTACTGGCGGTATTGCTGATCATGATGGTGTTGTCCATGATCCCAGGGCTGAATTTCGTGTTGAGCCTAGGTTTTGGCGTCATCATCGCGGGCTTTGTGATAAGCGCGTATGAATTAGACGAAAACCAAAACCTCGAATTCGCGCATTTGTTTGCCGGCTTTCAACGCAATTTGGGGCAGTTGCTGTTGCTCGGGGTGCTGTATTTGGCTGCGATTTTGGTTATAGGCATTATTGCTGCCGTGGTATTTTTGGTTTTTGGCGGCATCAGCGGCGGCATGGGCGCATGGATGCATGCGGACAGCAGCGCCTGGGGTGCGGGCATGATCATGGGTTTAATGCTCGGCTGCTTGGTGTTTCTGGCCTTGGTCGTGCCTGTGGCCATGGCGATTTGGTTTGCACCTGCGCTGGTGGCACTCCATGCGATGCCTGCGATTGATGCCATGAAGCTCAGCTTCCAAGCTTGTTGGGCCAATATCATGGCCTTTTTGGTTTATGGCTTGGTATTGGTGGGCCTGAGCATTTTGGCTTTGCTGACGCTAGGCTTGGGCTATCTGGTCTTGCTGCCCGTGATCTATATCACTTACTACACCTCTTACCGTGATGTGCTGACGGAAGGCTAATGCACTACAAAAAAATGAGCTGCTCAGGCAGCTTTGACGGCTTAAAACCCTGAAAAGACCATGAAAAAACGCCCTTGAAGGGCGTTTTTCGTGCAGCAAAGCAAACGCTTATTTGGCGTTCATCAAAGCCACGGTGGTGTCGAGCATGCGGTTAGAGAAGCCCCACTCGTTGTCGTACCAGCTAGAGACTTTGACCAAGCGGCCTGAAACTTTGGTCAGCGTGGCGTCATAAGTGGAGGACGCTGGGTTGTGGTTAAAGTCCACGCTCACCAGCGGTGCGTCGGTGTATTCCAGCACGCCTTTCAAGGCGCCGTTGCTGGCGTCTTTCAAAATCTTGTTGATTTCTTCAACAGAAGTGTCGCGCTTGGCAATGAAAGACAAATCGACGATAGACACATTGATGGTGGGCACGCGCATGGCGTAGCCGTCCAATTTGCCGTTCAGCTCAGGCAGTACCAAACCTACAGCCGCTGCCGCACCAGTTTTGGTGGGGATCATGCTCATGCTGGCAGCGCGGGCGCGGCGCACATCTTCGTGGTACACATCAGACAGCTTTTGGTCGTTGGTGTAGGCGTGGATGGTGGTCATCAAGCCTGTCTCAACACCGATGGTGTCGTTCAAAGGTTTAACCAAAGGCGCCAAGCAGTTGGTGGTGCAAGAGGCGTTAGAAATGACGGTGTCCGTCGATTTCAGAACTTGGTGATTCACGCCATACACGATGGTGGCATCCACATCTTTGCCACCTGGTGCCGAGATAATGACTTTCTTCGCGCCACCTTCCAAATGCTTGCTAGCGGCGGCTTTGCTGGTGAAAAAGCCTGTGCATTCCAGCACGACATCAACGCCCATTTCGCCCCATTTGATTTTGCTAGGGTCGCGTTCAGCGATGACTTTGATTTTGTCGCCATTGACCACGATGCTATCGCCTTCCACCGTCACGGTGCCTGGGAATTTGCCGTGCGCCGTATCGTATTGGGTTAAATGGGCATTGATGCCGGCATCGCCCAAATCGTTGATGGCAACGATTTGGATGTCGTGCTTTTTACCGCCTTCGTAGTGGGCGCGCAAAATATTGCGGCCAATGCGGCCATAGCCATTGATAGCGACTTTGATGGTCATATTGCTTTCCTTTTCAGTTTTTAAAAATAAACGCTGTAATTTTACCAAGCCTGCTTTGCGGCTTGGCAGCCTAGGCTAGAGATGAAAAAAAACCAGCGTAGAAAACGCTGGTTTGATGGTGCAGGGGAAACACCCTGCGGCAATTTTAGGTTTTTTCGATTTGGGAAAAATCTAAATCCACTGGCGTTGGGCGGCCAAAAATGGATACCGTCAAACGCACTTTGCTCTTTTCGTAGTTGACCTCATCCACATTGCCATTAAAGTCAGCAAATGGGCCCTCTTTCACGCGCACCACTTCGCCCACTTCAAACTCGACCTTATGGCGCGGCTTATCTGCGCCGCTATTCATGCGGCTGAAAATCTCTTTGACTTCGCGCTCAGGCAAAGCCGATGGGTGGTGCATTTTGCCGCCGCCCAAAAAGCCTGAAACCTTATTGGTGGCTTTGACCAAATGCCAAGTCTCATCGTCCATGGCCATTTCAATCAGTACATAGCCAGGGTAGAACTTGCGGCTGGTGGTGTATTTTTTGCCGTTTTTGACTTCGACCACTTCTTCAGTAGGCACCAAAATACGACCAAATTTGCTATCTAAATTACTGCGCGCTACGCGCTCTTGAATGCTGCGCTCGACCGCGTTTTCCATGCTGGAATAGGTTTGCACCACATACCATTTGAATTCGGGTTTGCTGGGCTTGTAGGCCTCATCTTCAGCTGCAGCTTCAGCTTGTACTTCGCTTGCCCCCGCAGGTAACAGAGCAGCTGCCTGGGCATCGATGGGGTTCTGCTCTTGGCTGTTATCGTTTTGCATAGTTACTTACTCCAGCCCAAAATCCATTGAAACACCACTGCGCTCAGCGCCCAGTCAACCAGCATCAGAAATAAGGACATGACGATAACGAAAGCTACCACCACGCCTGTGAGCTGCCATGCCGTTTTAGGTTGTGGCCAAACGACTTTGCGTACCTCTTTCCAAGCATCGCGGCAAAAAGCGATAAAAGTTTTGCCCCAATCGGAAGTGAGCGTTAAGCCCAAAGCCAAGACCAGTGCCAGAGCGACCACGCCCCATTGCACCCACGCACCTTGACTGCGTAAAAAATAAAACGCGACACAGCCCGCCAAAACCAAGAAGGCAGACAAGGCCATTTTGACTTTGTCTGCCGAGCTACGGACGGTCTGGATATCGCTGGTTGCTGTACTTGCCATCTTGCTTATAACGCTATTGCACCGAAACGGTGGCAGGGGCAGAAGGAATCGAACCCTCAACCTTCGGTTTTGGAGACCGACGCTCTGCCAATTGAGCTATACCCCTAAAAACCAGAGCCAGCAGTGCGGCGTGCCCCGCTGGCGGCGATTTACTGCGCGAAATTACGCAGTAATTTTGGCAACAACGCCAGAGCCTACAGTGCGGCCGCCTTCACG
>CAZSPW010000076.1:0-9316 GCA_964608575.1 uncultured Burkholderiaceae bacterium
ACACGCAAAGGCAATTGCGCCGCCATATGTTGAGCCTCTTCAATCAAGGCATGGCGTAAGGCAATACTGTTTTTTTGTGCCTGCTCTAAACCCGCATGAGCTGCTTTAATAGCCAATTTCCATTTATCTTGGTATTGGGCATAAAGCTTTTCCGCCATATGGCCAGCATTTCGCCAGCGTTGCGCAAACTGCTGTAGATCACGATTTATGCTGCGCCAATCTTGGCTATTGCTATGCTTAGCAGTCCAATCATGCAATTCCGTTAACAAAGCATCGCGGGTCGCTTTAACTTGGCCTTCTTGTTCACGCAATTTAGCTAGCCAAGTTTCAACCACTTGATAAGCGGCGTTACAAGCGTCATCAAAGTGCTTCCAGGCAGCGTGGTTAGCCATGCCACCTTGGTCACTCTGCTTCCATTGATCGCGCAATTGGCGGATGGCCTCTTGTTGTTTACGGCCAGGCAGTGGCTCAGTAACCAATTGTTGGGCTTTGTTAATGAGTTCGTCGCGAATTTGGTTGGCACGCCAACGCTGCCAACCTTCAAGCTCTGCGGCAGCGGCCAATGCCGCTTGCGCAGCCAAGTCCGTTTTTGCGTCAATTAGACTGCCGTGCGTTTTTAGTGCAGTACGCACTGCATTGGCTGCAGCCACACTGGCTTTGCCATGCCCTTCGGAGAGCTCTTTTTCCAATATTTTGAGCTCTGCACGAACAGCAGCGATAGCGGCCTTGCGCTGCTGGATATCTTCAGCCTGCACCTCTTGCGTTACGCCTACAACAAGATGGCTATTGGTTAAACCTCGCAGAGCACGAATTTCTTCTGCCCAAACAGGTACTTGAGGAAGGGGTGCTGCCGCATTTTGAATAGCGTTTTTTGCTGATGCTAAAGCATCAGCAAAAGCGCTAAACATGGCATCCATTTGCTGTTGCACCGCTTCTAACTGGGCGGGATACTTCGCATCTAAGCTAAGCCAATCTGGCTGCAAAGGCAAGGCTAGGGTTTGCCCGCGCCAAGTCTCCACATCTCCCTGAAGGGCCGCAAACGCCTTATCTGCCACTTCAATGCTTTTGGTGGAAAGCATTTCTAGCCGTTGCAGCAGCATGAGCGCAGCTTCGCGTTGTACTTGAGCTTGGTGCTGCACATCTTCTACTTGCTTAATCCGCGCATTGAGTTGCTCTTTCAAGCCAGCCAAAGGCTCTTTCGACAAGGGTGCCCCAGCTTTAGCAGCATCGCGCTGCCAAGCTAAAGCGTCCGCAATATTCACTTTTTCAGCTTGGAGAAATTTTTCGGCTTTAGCAGCCCACTCTGCTGCAATCATTTCCTGATTTTTACTGCGCTTAATGTCGTCAAGTTTTTCTCGCAAGGCTTTAGCTGCGCCTTTGTCTTTAGCTGAAAGCTCTAAATAAACAGCTTGCATCAAATCGGCGGCCGGCTCTTTTTCCAACCATAAACGCAATAGCGCAGCGCGCTCACCAGAAGTGGGCGCATGGAAAACGCCGCCGGTAATAGAGTCCAAATCTGCAAGGGTGTAGAAAGACGCAGTTGACATATTCTTCATGCGCCTCTATTGGCGCCTAATTGGTTCCGATAAAGCCAAGCAGTTTAAGCTGGCAACAAAAGGTGCAATTTTAAGCGGGCAAGAACAAAAAAGGCCTTCGGTGCAAGACTGAAGGCCTCTAGGGTATTTGGTAGGCACAATTGGATTCGAACCAACGACCCCCACCATGTCAAGGTGGTGCTCTAACCAACTGAGCTATGTGCCTAAAGAAGCTCGATTGTAGCTTAAGTTTAGCGGTTTTTTCGATATAACTCGCTAGCTATCTTGCCCTTTTTACGGCTCGGTTGGAACTGAATCAGCTACAGCCTCCGCACTTACACTTGCTTTTGCTGCAGGTGCCCGTGTGCGTATATCGACACTGCGAACACCGCCACCACGAGGGTACTCCAAGTAATACCATTCGCCGCCGATATTGCTCACTCCTTCAGGTGGTTCTGGCTCTAGCACTGGAACATTTTTCAAGATGGGAGCCATGTAATTTAGCCAAATCGGTAAAGATAAGCCCCCCCCTGTTTCGCGACTGCCTAAACTACGCGGTTTGTCATAGCCCATCCAAACCACTGCGGCTCTGGTGGCTTGCCAGCCAGCAAACCAAGCATCCATGGCGTCATTGGTCGTCCCTGTTTTGCCATAAATATCAGTACGATTGAGACGACGACTAGCAGATGCCGCAGTGCCGTAAGTCGTCACCCCTTGCAGGAGCTTAGTCATGATAAAAGCGTTTCGTTCATCGATGACACGATTCGTTTCATCCAATACTGGCGCTTGCACTTGTAAAAGCAGTTGCCCGCGCGGATCAGTAATTTTTTCAATCAACCAGGGGTTCAAGCGGTGGCCTCCGTTTGCAAAAACCGAGTAGGCTACGGCCATCTGCATCGGCGTTGCCCCTCCCGCCCCCAAGGCCAAAGTTAAATAAGGTGGGTTTTTCTCGGCATCGAAACCAAAACGCGTGGCCCACTGCTGCCCCTCGTAAGCGCCAATCGACCGCAAAATACGAATTGAGACCAAATTTTTAGATTTAGCTAAGGCTTGGCGCATGGTTAAGGGCCCGCCATAACCACCATCATAATTTTTGGGAGTCCAAGGACGCCCACCTGTCTCGGCAGAGCCGAAAGTTAATGGCCCATCGCTGATAACGGTACTAGGTGTAAAGCCGTGCTCCAAAGCTGCTGAGTAAATAAATGGCTTAAAGCTAGACCCAGGTTGGCGTACGGCTTGTGTTGCATGGTTAAAGTGATTTTTATTAAAGTCAAAACCGCCGACCATGGCTTTGATTGCACCGGTTTTTGGATCTAAGGCGAATAGTGCACCTTCCACCTCTGGAGTTTGCACCAAACGCCACTTTCCACTTCCACTCTGTGCAATACGAACCACTGCACCCCGAGCAATTCGTAGCTGTGCAGGAGCTTGCGCTTGCAAGCCAACGCTACCACGAGCCACCGCCTCACCTACCAAAGTTATCACTTCGCCGTTTTGGCGCATCACTTGAATTTTGCTAGGCTTGGCCATTAAGACGATCGCGGGCAAGTACTCTCCTTCAGCTTGTAGCTCATCAAAAGCATCTTCGGCTACCTGTTGCGCCTGATCGGGATCCTCTGGCAAATCCAAGAATTTTTCAGGCCCCCTCCAGCCTTTTTTTGCATCAAATGCTTCTAAACCAGTGCGCACTGCTATGTAAGCGTCGTACTGTTCTTTTTGGTTGACCGTCGTATACACATTCAAACCGCGCGAATAGCATTCATCGCCGTATTGCGCACAAATCAACTGCCTAGCTGTTTCTGCAATGTACTCTGTACCTGCTGGATATGTATTGACTTTCCGCTTGACAACAATGACCTCAGCTTTTGCATCATCGGCTTGTGCTCTGGTAATAAAACCAACATCTACCATGCGTTCTAGCACTTGCTCTTGGCGTCTTTTTGCTTTCGCAAAATTAGCGATCGGATTGTGATTCGAGGGGGATTGAGGCAACCCAGCCAACATAGCAGCCTCAGCAAGCGTCAAAGCAGATAAAGGTTTGTGAAAATACACATCAGCGGCAGCCGCAAAACCATAAGCGCGATTGCCGAGAAATATTTGGTTCATGTAAATTTCTAGGATCTGGTTTTTACTCAAACTGTTTTCAAGCTTGAGCGTCAGCAGTGCCTCGTAAATTTTGCGCGTAAAAGTTTTTTCCGAAGTTAAGTAGACATTGCGCGCCACCTGCATGGTGATAGTCGATGCCCCCTGCCTACGCGAGCCCGCCAAATTCGACAATGCCGCACGCGCAACGCCAACATAGTCAATTCCGCCGTGCTCAAAAAAGCGCGCATCCTCGATTGCCAAAACGGCATTCTTTAAGTTTGTCGGAATTTCGGTGATAGGGACTAAATTTCGCCGTTCGTCCCCATACTCAGAAATCAGAACACCATCGGCGGTAAAAATGCGCAACGGTTGTTTTGGTCTGTAATCCGAAGCAAGCGAAGATATATCTGGCAAGTTCGGGTAAGCGGTAACCAAGGCAATCGCCCCGCCTACAAAACACGCTAGAAATAAAGCAAAAACAACAAAGACCAAAGCCAAGCACCAGCGCACAAGGCGACCCCATACGGAATGAGATACAAAAGTAGAACTAGGCGTCAAACCACCATCCCGTTCGATCGACATAAAAATTTCCTTAACAGGCAGAGCAAAAATCTATGCTCCCAAGGCATGGGCACGAAGCCACATGGTCACTAACGCGGCACCTAGCGTCAACAAGCTGCACACACGCAACCATCACACTGAATATAGCGATCAATTATAAAAACTAGTGGGTGTACATACGAAGCGAGGCTCAGGAGGATGAGCAAACCAACTGCCAAGCGCATCTTTCACTATAGTTTTTGTAGGGTTTAGGCAACATGCACAAGCCTTGTTAGATAGAAATTCCTTTGCGAAACAAATACCTTGCTGCTACGATTGAAGTGAAATCTTCAATAAAAATCGCAAAAAATTTGTTCGAGGAGCTTTGCTTGAACCCCTTTGCATCCCTATTTGACCGTAAACCTGCACCGCTTATTGGTCTCGACATCAGCTCATCGAGCATTAAACTTGTTGAACTCGACCAAAGTCCAGACGGTTCGTACATCTTAGAACGCTGCGCTCTAGAAACACTAGAGGCTGGCTGGGTTATCGATGGCGTGATCGAAAAATTCGATGAAGTCACCCAAGCCGTCGAACGCGTTATCAAAAAATCTGGCTCTAAAGCAAAGAATGTTGCCATGGCACTTCCTGCTGCTGCGGTTATTACTAAACGCATTGTTTTGCCTGCAGGCTTAACAGAAGCAGAGATGGAAATCCAAGTCGAGACCGAGGCCAATCAATACATTCCTTTCTCGTTGGACGAGGTCAGTTTAGATTTTTGCACCATAGGACCGAGCGCCAACTCTCCTGATGATATAGAGGTGTTGATTGCTGCTTCGCGCAAGGAAAAAGTCGAAGAACGACAATCTCTAGCAGAGGCTGTAGGTCTCAAGCCGGTGGTGTTAGATATTGACTCCTATGCAGCACGAGCCGTCGCTTTAGAGCAAATTAAACGACTCCCGAATCAAGGGAAAGATTTAATCGTTGCGCTATTCGAAATTGGGTCTATGTCCACTGCCATGCAGGTTATCCAAAACGGCAATGTACTATACGAACGAGATCAAATGTTTGGCGGCGCTCAGTTAACCCAATTGATTGTGCGGCAGTACGGATTTTCATCAGAAGAAGCCGAGCAAAAAAAGCGCGGCGGTGATCTGCCTGATGATTTTGCGCAAACAGTTTTAGCTCCGTTTGTTGAGGGTACAGCCCAAGAGGTAGCTCGTGCCCTGCAGTTTTTCTACACTAGCACCCCTTTTAATAGCGTCGACTACATCTTGCTAGCAGGTGGCGGCTCAAATTTAGAAGGTTTAGTCGAAACAGTAGCCTCTACTACATCAACCGTTTGCAAGCTCGTTGACCCTTTTGATGGTATGCATATAGCACCTAGCGTTAAAGACAAACAATTGCGTCTCAGCAGCGCCTCTTACATCGGCGCATGTGGTTTGGCTATGCGGAGGTTCTCACTGTGATTTTGGTCAACTTACTCCCACACCGCGAAGAGGCTCGCAAACGCCGCGAACAACAGTTCAAAGCATCTATGATGTTGGCCGTATTATCTGGCTTGGTCGTATGTGTATTGGTCTGGCTTTATTACCAAGCACAAATTGCCTTTCAAAACGAGCGCAACGAGCGCCTGCAAACTGAAATAGGCAAATTAGACGAAAAGATTAAAAATATCGCGACTTTGCGTAGCGAAATTGCTGCTTTACAAGTTCGTCAACAAGCAGTGGAAGACTTGCAAGCTGATCGCAACCTTCCTGTCCATTTGCTTGAAGAGCTGGTTAAACAAATGCCTGATGGCACCTATATCACCAGCATTAAACAGCAGGGTGCCGATGTCACAATTGACGGGGTAGCCCAATCCCAAGAGCGAGTATCACAACTACTCACCAATATGGGTAGCCGTAGTGAGTGGTTCACCAAACCCGACTTGATTCAAATTCAAGCTAAAAGCGAGAGCATCAGCACGAAAGAATCCCGCCGTGTTTATGCGTTTTCTATGAAGCTAACCTTGGTAAAACCGTCAGATGTACAAAAAGTAGCCGACGAAGCCAACAGCAAGCGATAAGCAGCAGCACTAAGCAAAGTGATAGCTCCGCTTTGACTGTGATGCACTCAAGCTTGGAACTTGACTTAAGAACTGTGCTTTTACTCTCGCTTACACGACGCTCACTATTGCACACACACTGGGAAGCCCTATGTCCAATGACACCCCCTCAAATGCAATGAAAAAAATGGATATTAACCACATTGCTAATCAGTTTAAATCGCTGGATCGTTCGCAACCAGCAAACTGGCCTTTATATCCACAACTATTACTCTATATAGCTGTGGCTGTAGCTGTGGCTGCAGCAGGCTGGTTTTTATATTTAAAAACCGTAGATGAAGATTTAGTTGCGGCAGTAGCACAAGAAGAAACCCTCAAAAACACTTACTTAGATAAGTATGCCCAGGCAGTAAATTTAGATGCTCTAGAAGAACAGCGCAAACAAGTCCAACGCTATGTTATCCAACTAGAAAAACAACTCCCAAGCAAAGCGGAAATGGACGCCCTCTTATCCGATATTAACCAAGCTGGATTGGGACGCGGATTACAGTTCGACCTTTTTAAACCAGGCACGGTTGTTGCAAAGCAATACTATGCAGAGCTTCCAATTGATGTCAGGGTTTCTGGTAAATATCACGACATCGGGCAATTCGCCGCCGATATTGCATCACTTTCCCGCATTGTCACGCTTAACAACATCACACTTGCACCAGAAAAAGACGGTGCCCTTAGCCTAAGCACCACAGTCAAAACTTTCCGCTACTTGGATCCTGACGAAGTGCAAGCTAAACCCAAAAAATAAGCCCATAAGTAAATCTAAAGGTGTGACATGTCAAAACTCGGAAAATTTTTGCTGCTGCCTGCCTTAGGGCTATACCTAGCGGGTTGCGGTACTGTGGGTGGGCAAAGCGTTGATGACTGGATGCATGAGCAACAACAAAACATCAAGCCCAGCATCAAACCACTGCCAGAGCCAAAAGTTTTTGCTCCTAAAGCCTATACCGTCATCGGCGTGACCGATCCTTTTAACAATCAAAAACTTTTAGAGGCTTTACGCAGAGCCACTGAAGAAGACAGCGCAAGCGTTGCTTTGTTAGCTCCAGAAAAGGCTCGCCGCAAAGAAGCCCTAGAGGATTACCCCTTGGACTCTATTGCCATGGTTGGTTACTTAAATCAAAAAGGCGTACCTGTCGCCCTAGTCACCAATAGCGGCTTACTCTATCAAGTTAAAGTTGGTAACTATTTAGGACAAAACTATGGTCGTATTCTGGCTATTACGGACACTGGGATGACCTTGCGTGAAATTGTGCAGGATGCTGCTGGCGAATGGATCGAGAAAGAGACCAATCTCCAAATTCAAGAGGCACCAGCTGCCGCCAGATCTGGCACTGGTAAGTAATTAAATAATGCCACCCAAGAGACTACTGTTTAAGGTGAAAACTATGACAACCACCATCACGAAAATTCGCTTCGCCCTATTAGGCGCCTTCACATTGGCTGGCAGCGTGTACGCACAAAGCAATAGCATTCAGGCTATTTCCACCTTAAATCAAGGTGGAAAAGAAATCATCAAAATCGATTTTAAAAACCCATTAGCAAAAACACCTGAAGGTTTCGCAATACAAACCCCTGCGCGCATTGCCCTAGATTTCCCGAGCACAGCCAATGCATTAGGGAAAAATTTAGTAGACATCAATAGCAGCGCCGTCAAATCTGCAAATGTGGTGCAAGTGGGTGATCGCACCCGTGTGGTGCTTAATCTAAAGCAGTCCTCACCCTATCAGCCGTCATTGTCTGGTAATTCACTGTTGGTTTCTCTCAATCGAGGCGGAAGCACGACTGCAATAGAAACAACTGCCGTGCCGCCGGCGACTGCCAGTACATTTGCCGAAAGCCGTAATAATTCTGTTTTAGCCATCCGTGATATGGATTTCCGCCGTGGCGCTGATGGTGCTGGCCGCTTGATTGTGACATTGCCAAACAACCAAGTAGGGGTAGATATCAAACAGCAAGGCGCTGCTTTAGCACTAGAGTTCCCTCGTACTGCTCTACCTGAAGGACTACGCCGTAAGCTCGATGTTGCAGACTTCGGTACACCAGTGCAAACCATCACAGCATATCAGTCTGGCGACAAAGTCAAGGTGTTGGTAGATGCGCGTGGCAATTGGTCACACAGTGCTTACCAAGGTGATAACCAATTCGTTTTAGAAGTTCGCCCTCAAAAAATTGATCCGAATAAACTCACCCAGGGGGTAGGGTATACAGGGGAAAAACTTTCACTGAACTTTCAAAATATCGAGGTTCGCTCACTCTTACAAGTGATTGCGGATTTCACCAACTTCAATATCATCACTTCTGACTCGGTCAACGGCTCGCTGACTCTGCGCCTAAAAGATGTTCCTTGGGATCAAGCCCTTGACATTATTTTGCAAGCCAAAGGCTTGGGTGTTAAAAAATCCGGCAATGTATTGTGGATTGCCCCCAAAGAAGAGTTGGCAGCCAAAGAAAAGCAAGAGTTAGAAGCGGCTGCAGCTGTGCAAGGCTTGGAGCCATTACGAACCCAGTCATTCCAACTCAATTACACCAAAGCTGCAGAAGTTAAAGCACAGCTCACATCGTCTGGCGGTAGCGGCGGTAGCGGCAATAGCGGCGGCAAAATGATCTCGGATCGTGGCAGCGTTATTGCTGAGCCGCGTACCAATCAACTGTTTATTTCTGATATCCCCTCGCGTCTAGAGGCCATTCAAGAAATGATTGCCAAGCTCGACATCCCGGTACGCCAAGTGTTGATCGAAGCGCGTATCGTGGAAGCATCCGATACTTTCGGCAAATCGCTAGGTGTCAAGTTTGGCGCTGGAGCACCTAATGGCTTTAGCTTAGGTGGCAATAAAGGCATGGCAATTGGCAGCAATTATGGCGATGCCGTAACCGGTACAACTGGACCAAGCACTGCATCGACAGTTCCTTTCCTGAGTATGCCTGCCAGCAGCTTTGGCGGCCCGGCTCCGGCTACTTTTGGTATTTCTCTCTTCAACGCAGCATCTAGCCGGTTCCTGGCTTTAGAGATTTCAGCCCTGGAAGCCGATGGCCGAGGCAAAATAGTGTCCAG
>CAZSPW010000077.1:0-8802 GCA_964608575.1 uncultured Burkholderiaceae bacterium
GCAAATTTGGGAAGGCAGCGCCTGCACCCGCGCTGACTATCACGCCAAAAGCTTGGCTGCCGTCTTAGCCGCTGTTTATATCCATGGCCAAGCCGCGCAAGATTTGGGCTTTAGCCGTGGTTTGGCCGCTGGCGAACTTATCCCCGCCGCCCGCGCTGCTTTGCACAAGCTAGAAAGCACTATGATTTAAATAGCTGCTCAGGCAGTTTTGGCGGCTTAAAAACGCCAAAACATGCCTAAAAATAAAGCGAAGCATCAATTCAAGGGCGTTTTCTTCATCTTCGGGTAGCTAAAAATCGTCATGGCAGGGTTTTGCAATTCGCCCTTGGCATCAAACGCGACTTTGGCCGTCACGCCTTGGTATTGGGTTTTGCCAATAAAGGGCAGATAAACCTTGGGATCGGCACTGCCCGCGCGCTGCATGGCATCGGCAAACACCATGGTCGCGTCATACACATAGGGTGCGTAAAGCTGGTATTCGCCTGGGTATTTGGCGTCATAGCGCGCCTTCCATGCTTTGCCATTCGGGGTTTTGGTAATGGAGCTGCCACCCTCGCCGCAATACACATTAGCCAAAGTCGGCGCTTTGGCCGCTTGCTCTACCAGTTTTTCGGTACACAGGCCATCGCCGCCCATGAGTTTGGTGTTGAACATACCCAGTTGCGCCATTTGGCGCAGCATGGGGCCAGCTTGTGGGTCCATGCCGCCAAAGAAGATGACATCAGGTTTTTTGGCTTTGATAGAGGTCAGTATGGCCAGAAAATCCACCGCCTTATCGTTGGTAAAGTCCTCGGCTACGATTTGCAGGCCTTTTTGTTTAGCGGTGTTTTTGAACACGGTGGCGATGCCTTGGCCGTAAGCGGTGCGATCGTCGATGATGGCAACGCGCTTGGCTTTGAGCTGCTTAGCGGCAAAATCAGCCAAGCCCGCGCCCAAGGCGCTGTCTGAGGCGATCAGGCGGAACACATTGGCGTAACCTGGCTTGGTCAAATCGGGGTTGGTGGACGCGGGCGTGATCATGGGCAGGCCACAGGCGTGATACAGCTTAGATGCGGGGATGGTGGTGCCTGAATTCAAATGCCCCACCACGGCATTGACCTTCATATCGCAAAACCGCTGCGCCACAGCTGCGCCCTGTTTGGCATCGGCCGCATCGTCTTCGGCCACCAATTCGAATTTTGCGGTTTTGCCCCCGATTTTGATGCCCTTGGCATTCAAATCCGCAATAGCCATACGCGCACCGTTTTCATTGTCCTTACCAAAAGCAGCTTGCGCGCCAGATAAGGGCGCAACATGGCCGATTTTGATGAGCAATTCACCTGCGGCAAAGGCTGAAGTGCTCAAACACAGGCTGGCGGCAGCAATGGCGGTGGCGCTTAAACGGCTGAACATACGGGACTCTCCTGATTCATGATTTTTGATGGAAAGCCTGCACGATAGCGCAAAAAAAGCGTGGCCTAAACCACGCTTGGGGATTTTTTATTGCTGGCTGTGGCGCTTAATCCGCACGGCGGTAGCGCTTGCGCTCTTTGCTCTCGCTCTCAAGGCGCTGAATCACTACGCGGCCTATGCCATCTATGCCCAAGGCGCGCGCAGCGGCTTGGCTTAAATCGATGATGCGACTTTTGATGTAAGGGCCGCGATCATTCACGCGCACCACCACCTCTTTGCCATTGCGCTCATTGCGCACCAGCAATTTGGTGCCAAAGGGCAAGGATAAATGCGCCGCCGTCAGTTCATTCGTATTAAAGCGTTCGCCAGAAGCGGTTTTACGCCCATGGAAACCCGGACCATACCAAGAAGCCACACCCTTTTGCTGCCACCCTTCAACGGTTTTTTCTGCCGTAACTGCCGCCTCTAGCGAGTGCTGCGCCATATCGTTGCCCGCCTCTACTAGGCGTTGCACCAATATGATTTTTTTCTCGCCGTCTTGCGCGACTGGGGGCAGATCGCTCACGCTCAAGGCCAATGATGGCGCCAGGCTTGAGCTTTTCAACTCCAGTGCGGCCTCGGTTGGGGCTAGCGGCGCGGGCAATGGGCCAACGAAAACCGGGGTCACGCTGGTGGCGTTTTGCAACTTCACCGCAAGGCTGGCGCTTGATGCATTCAGGGGTACAGGGCTGGCTTGCGCAGCAAACGCGGCCAAAAAACCCATAAAAAATACGCCGATAGCAGCGTAGAGGCGATTGCAAGTCATTCGAGTTACCTTTCTTGAGTTTGCAAGGGCGGAAAAAAGCTCAGGGGCTGGCATAGCCCAAAGCGCGACACAGTGCCAAAGATGGCGCTGCGGTATTCATGGTGTAGAAGTGCAAGGCGGGCGCACCCAACTGGCGTAGGCGCTGGCAAAAATCCAGCACCACTTCATGACCAAAAGCCAAGATACTGGCCTTATCGTCACCAAAAGAAACCAGGCGCTGGCGAATCCAACGCGGCACTTCAGCGCCGCAAGCGTCAGAAAAACGCAGCATTTGCGTGGAATTGGTGATCGGCATAATGCCCGGCACGATAGGAATGTGAATACCTCGTTTGGAGGTTTCATCCAAAAACCGTGCATAGGCATCGGCATTAAAGAAATACTGCGTAATGGCCGAATTGGCACCCGCGGCCACCTTGGCCGCCAGTGCGTCAATATCTGCTGCGGGGCTGGGCGCCTGAGGATGGGTTTCTGGGTAGGCTGCTACTTCAATATGAAAATAGTCGCCCGTCTCCGCACGAATAAAAGCAATCAAATCGCTGGCAAAGCGAAATTCCCCCGCAGCGCCATAGCCACTGGGCAAATCACCACGCAAAGCCAAAATGCGGCGCAGCCCCATGTTTTTATACAGCGCCAACTGTTCGCGCACACTCTGCCGTGTTGCACCCACGCAGGTAAAGTGCGGCATAGCCGTTTGGCCAGCGGCCAAAATTTGCTCGATTGCAGCCAGTGAGCCGCTTTGCGTAGAACCACCCGCGCCATAGGTGACGCTGAAAAAATCCGGCTGCAGCACCGCCAGCGCCGCGCGCGTGGCGCTGAGCTTTTCCATGCCCTCGGCAGTTTTGGGCGGAAAAAACTCAAATGACAAAGGCAACAGGGGCAAAGTCGTACTCATGCGGGTGGCTATGGATAGAAATACAGCAAACCGCGTATTTTACTCGAAGCCAATATTGGCATCTTTTTGGCTTTTTAGTCCGTCAAATATGCCTTGGCAGCTATCTTTTTTACAGTTTTTTCTCAAAGTCCTGCCTACGAAAAATATGGCGTTTAGAGCGCATTTAGGTGCAGTGCAGCATTAAAATCATGCCCTGTTTGCGTGGTGCAAACACTCTCTATCGCGTATTAGGAATAGCTTTCATGTCCCTCTTTTCATCTGTCGAAATGGCTCCCCGTGACCCGATTTTGGGTCTGAACGAACAATTCAACGCCGACACCAATCCGCAAAAAGTCAATCTGGGCGTAGGCGTGTATTTCGACGAAGATGGGCGCTTGCCTTTGTTGCAATGCGTACAAGCGGCTGAACAGCAAATCGCTGCCAGCCCCAAACCCCGTGGCTACCTGCCCATCGATGGTTTGGCCGCTTACGACCAAGGCGTGAAAAACCTGGTGTTCGGCGCTGATAGCCAAGTATTGAAAGATGGACGCGTCGCCACCGTGCAAGCCATAGGCGGCACCGGCGGCCTGAAAATTGGCGCCGATTTTCTGAAAAAAATCAGCCCCAACGCCACCGTACTGATTTCTGACCCCAGCTGGGAAAACCACCGCGCCATCTTCACCAATGCCGGTTTTACTGTCGATAGCTACCCCTACTACGATGCGGCCAAACGCGGCATCAATTTTGAGGGCATGCTCGCTGCCTTACAAGCCGCGCCCGCAGGCACCATCGTGCTCTTACACGCTTGCTGCCACAACCCAACGGGCTATGACTTAAGCGCCGCGCAATGGGAACAAATCATTGCCACCATCAAAGCGCGCAATTTAACGCCCTTCCTTGATATGGCTTATCAAGGTTTCGGCTTTGGCATCGAACAAGACGGCGCAGTCATCGCTAAATTTGTAGCCTCAGGCTTGAATTTCTTTGTCTCCACCTCTTTTTCTAAGAGCTTCAGCCTGTACGGTGAGCGCGTAGGTGCCTTAAGCGTAGTTTGTGCAGACAAAGAAGAAACCGATCGCGTGCTGTCGCAATTGAAAATCTGCATCCGCACCAACTACAGCAACCCACACACCCACGGCGCCACCGTCGTCGCCACCGTGCTGAACACCCCAGCCCTGCGCCAGCAATGGGAAGACGAATTGGCACAAATGCGCGAACGCATCAAAGCCATGCGCGTAGCTTTTGTTGAAAAACTCAAAGCCGCAGGCGTGCAGCAAGACATGAGCTTTATCACCACGCAAGTGGGTATGTTCAGCTATTCAGGCCTATCGAAAGAACAAATGGTGCGCCTGCGCAGCGAATTTGGCGTGTACGGCACCGACACTGGCCGTATGTGTGTGGCCGCGCTGAACGGCAAAAACATCGACTATGTTTGCGCCGCTATTGCCAAAGTGATCTAAAGAGTTTTGCGCAAATTCGCTTTTCTCAAATCCCCCAGTTGGTGGTGGCGCCAGCTGGGGTTTTTATTGCTACTGTTTTGCCTTGCCCAAGCCATAGCTTGGTGGCAGGGCCGCAGCGTGATGCGTGGGGCTGCGCCCAACTTTGCCCTGCCCTTGGCGCTGCCTGTGCAGGGGCAAAACAGCATCAGCCTTGATGCTTGGCGCGCCCAGCACAATGGCCGGCCTGTGGTTTTGTATTTTTGGGCCGAATGGTGCCCGATTTGCAAAGTGCAGCAAGGCGCCATTAACGCTTTAATGCCCGACATCCCTGTGCTCACCATCGCCACGCAGTCGGGTGATGCCGCAGCCGTAAAAAAAGCACTGATTACGCGCCAACTGCCTTGGCTCACCGCCGTAGATGAACGCGGCGCACTGTGGCGCAGCTACGGCTTATCGGGCGTGCCCACCACCATCGTGCTCGATGCCCAAGGCCATATCTCCAGCGTCAGCGTGGGCTATACCAGCGCGTGGATGCTGCGCCTAAAGATTTGGTGGGCCAGTTAAGCCTGAATCAACGGCGGCGCAGAATGTGGATGTACTCGCTCGCGGTATTGGTTTGCTCCACCAATTCATTGCCTGTTTGCTTGGCAAAGGCTTGAAAATCGCGCACCGATGCGGGGTCAGTCGCCACCACACGGATCAACTCGCCGCTGGATACTTCCGCTAAAGCGCGCTTGGCTTTCAAAATCGGCAAAGGGCAAGCCATGCCTTTGGTGTCCACTTCTTTGGCGATGGTCAGGTTCATAGTGCAGTCAGTTCAGAGGAATTACAGAAATTTTGGGACAATAGCGGTTTCGTATTTCGCTGTCTCCTTCATTGCCCTGCATTATCGCGGCAAAGGGGCGAACAAGTCTAAGGGTTTGCATGTCTAAAACGCGGGTTGTGGTGGGTTTGTCGGGCGGGGTCGATTCCGCCGTCAGCGCCTATTTGCTCAAACAACAGGGCTATGAAGTCATCGGCATCTTCATGAAAAACTGGGAAGACGATGATGACAGCGAATACTGCTCCAGCCGCCAAGACTTTATCGATGCCGCCAGCGTGGCCGATGTCATCGGCATCGAAATGGAACATGTCAACTTTGCCGCCGAATACAAAGACCGCGTCTTTGCCGAATTTCTGCGCGAATACCAAGCCGGCCGCACGCCCAACCCCGATGTGCTGTGCAATGCCGAAATCAAATTCAAAGCCTTTTTAGACCACGCCATGCGCTTGGGCGCAGACAAAATCGCCACCGGGCATTACGCCCGAGTCCGAGAAAACGCTGGGCAATTCCAATTGCTCAAAGGCCTAGACAACAGCAAAGACCAAAGTTACTTCTTGCACCGCCTGAGCCAAGCGCAGCTGGCTAAAACCCTGTTTCCCGTGGGCGAACTGCAAAAAACCGAGGTGCGCCGCATCGCCGCAGAAATTGGCCTGCCGAACGCGAAAAAGAAAGATTCCACCGGCATTTGCTTTATTGGCGAGCGCCCTTTCCGCGAATTCTTGAACCGCTATCTGGCGCAAGCGCCCGGCAAAATCAAAGACGAAAAAGGCCGCACCATAGGCCAGCACATGGGCTTGTCCTTCTACACCCTAGGCCAGCGCCAAGGTTTGGGCATAGGCGGCATCAAAGAAAAAGGCGCGCAAAAAGGCGGGGGCGAACACCAACCTTGGTTTGTGGCGCGCAAAGACATGGCCAGCAACACCCTGTATGCCGTGCAAGGCCACGACCACCCTTGGCTGCAAAGCCGCAGTTTGAGCATGAACGATTTGAGCTGGTGCGCAGGTGAGCCGCCCGCCGCAGGCCGCTACAGCGCCAAAACCCGCTATCGCCAAGCCGACAGCGCCTGCGCCCTGCACTGGCAAAGCAGCCTCACGGCTGCGCCCAGCGCGCAATTGGTGTTTGATGAAGCGCAATGGGCAGTCACGCCCGGGCAATCCGCCGTGTTGTATGACGGCGAAGTGTGTTTGGGTGGCGGGGTGATCGAGGCCAGCAGCTAAGCCTCGCAGTCCCCCCATTGGCTATCGTGTCAAAATGGCAGTCACCGCATACATAAAACCAGGAGACAGCCTGCCATGAACTTCGACCGCACTGTAGATACCCTTATCGTTGGCACAGGCAACGGTGCCCTCACCACCGCTGTTTGCCTGCATCAAATGGGCGTGACGGATCTGCTCGTCATAGAAAAAAGCGACAAAATCGGCGGCACCAGTTCGCGTTCAGGCGGCGGTGTTTGGGTGCCCATGAACCGCTATGCCCAGGCCGCAGGCGCTAAAGACAGCCGCGAAGATGCGCTGGCTTATCTGGCCGCCACCATACCGCCCGAAGACACGCCGCAAGAGCTGATCGACACCTATGTGGACAACGCGCCCAAAATGGTGGAATTTTTGCACCAGCACAGCCGCGTGCGCTATATCAGCCTAGAGCATTACCCCGATTACTACACCGACCGCGCGGGCGCACGCACAGGCCACCGCAGCATGGAACCCGAACCCGTGATGCGCGATGTGGTGGGCGATGACTGGAAATTCATCAACGACACCCACCCCATGATCTCCATGTTCGGGCGGATTTTTCTCTCGCAAGTTGAAGCGCATGAAATCTCCACCAAAGCCAAAGGCTGGATAGGCGTAGTGCTGAAAATTTTGGCGGGCTATTACCTAGACTGGCCGTGGAAATTCAAACACCAAGTCAGCCGCCGCATGACCTGTGGCGGCGCAGGCGTGATGCGTTTGTATTGGAGCTGCAAAGAGCGCGGCATCAACATTGAGCGCAACACCGCGCTGCAAGAGCTGATTACCGATGATGCAGGCCGCGTCGTCGGCGCCGTCATCATGCAAAACGGCAAAACGCAGCGCATAGGCGCACGCAAAGGCGTGGTGCTGGCCGCAGGCGGTTTTGAGCACAACCAAGCCATGCGCGAGGCCTATTTGCCCGCGCCCACCAACACCGCTTGGTCGGCCGCGTATGAAAGCAACACGGGCGACGCCATTACCGCAGGCATGAAAGTGGGCGCAGCCACGCGCTTGCTGGGCGGCAAGGGTGAAGGTAGGGGCGTAGGCGCATGGTGGTGCACCACCACCAAAGCGCCTGACGATGTGATTCCGCGCCTGTGCATCATCGAGAAAAGCTTGCCCGGCAACGCCGTGGTCAATATGGCGGGCAAACGCATAGGCAATGAAAGCGAAAACTACATGGCCTATCAGCGCCACCTGTTTGCCACCCACAACAAACCGCACGACAACGGCAAAGCCTATATGGTGTTTGACGCGCGTTTCCGCAAGGAATACATCGTCGGCGCCATCATGAACAGCCAAATGCGCCCCGACAGCCGCCTGCCCAAAAGCTATTTTGAAAGCAAATACTTGGTTATTGCCAATAGCATCGAAGAACTGGCCGCCAAAACGGGCATAGACACCGCGGGCTTGCAAACCACCGTCGCGGCCATGAATGCCGCCGCAAAAACAGGTAAAGACTTGGAATTCAATCGTGGCGGCACCGCCTACGACCGCTATTACGGCGACGAGCGCGTGCAGCCTAACCCTTGCCTAGCGCCCATCACCCAAGCGCCCTTTTACGCCCTGCGCGTGGACGCGGGCGACTTTGGCACCAATGGCGGGCTGGACATCACGACCGACGCGCAGGTCAAAAAAGCCGCTGAATTGGGCGGCGGTGTGATTGAAGGCCTATACGCCATAGGCAACACCGCAGCGGGCATCCTCACCACCTACCCAGGCCCAGGCGCAACCTTGGGGCCAGCCATGACTTATGGCTATCAGGCGGCCAAGCACATCAGTGGGTGGAAGGCATAAGCCTTCAATCAGAGCAAAGAAAACGACCGAGCAAGGCTGACGAGCGAGCCGACTAGCATGGCGAGCATAAGCGCCAAGAGGAAGCCAAGGATAAGCGTTCCATCAATACCTGGGTGGTCGAGCCGAAACTGCTTCAGCCGCGCAAAGACATTATCGGGAATGCCTTCGGCTGGCTTGCGGAGCACATACTTACCTGGCCGCCAAACTTCCAGCAAAGCAGGCGCTAGCAGGATGACAGGCATACACGCACCAGCAGCGGCCTTAGTTTCTCCTTGGGCGAAAAAGATAAGTGCGAGAAGCGCAAAAACACCCATGACGCCCAACAGAAGCACCTTAACCCAAAGACTCATAAGCCCTCGATTCAGCAAGAATTAGACGACACGCCCCTGAACGCCGTCCTTTAAGGGGCGATGACTTATCCGCTTTCAAGCCACACTCCACAC
>CAZSPW010000078.1:0-8566 GCA_964608575.1 uncultured Burkholderiaceae bacterium
GATATCGGTAATCAAACACGCCAAACGGTGCGGATCAAAGCCATCTAAAAAATTCTCAGCCGATGAGAAGCACTGGGTGCGATAGCCCTTGCCTTCGAGCAACCAAGACAAGGAGTCACGCACTCCTTCGTCATCATCAACGATATAAATTAAGCAGTTTTGGCTATCGTTAGTCATCGAAGGCATCATGATGGGCTTAGCTCTCAAGTTAGGATAAGGTGATAGGCGCGGAATCGCCTGTTCGCAGGCTAGCTTGCACAGGCAAAGTAAAGCTGAAGCGGCAACCCGAAACCTCACCCATAGCGGCAATGTCCGTTTCATTGTATAGGTTCTGCGCGGTCAACTTGCCGCCATGCGCCTCAATGATGGAGCGACACAAATTCAAGCCTATGCCCATGCCCTCTTTTTTTGTAGAGTAAAACGCATCGAATAAATGCTTTTGTACCTCTGGCGCCAAGCCCTTGCCACTGTCTTGCACACTAAAACGCACCATACTGGGCGTGTCGCTCCAATCCACAGTCAGGCAAACATGGCGCTGCCCTTCAGCTATGCCTGCCATCTCCATGGCTTCGGCAGCATTTTTCACCAGATTGACCAGCACTTGCTCAATCAAAATCGGATCCAAACTCAATTGCGGCAAATCTGGCGCCAGCAGCAACTCGAATTGCGCTTTGCGCTTGCGCAACTCTAAATCGAACAATTCGTAGGCCTCATGCACCAAATCGGCAGGATGTGCCCAAGCCCGATTAGGGGCACTGCGTTTAACAAAAGCACGGATACGCAAAATAATTTGTGCAGCACGCTCGGCTTGTTTAGCCGTTTTTTGCAGCGGCGCTACCAAATCGTGCACATCTACTATCTGGCCTTGGCCTATGCGCGAGATCATGCCGTTGCAGTAGTTATTAATCGCCGTCAGGGGCTGATTCAGCTCGTGCGCCACGCTCGAGGCCATCTCCCCCATCGTAATCAGATGGCTAGATGCCATAGCGCGTTCGGTATGCGCTGCGGCCACGGCCTCGGCCTTTTTGCGCGGACTGATATCGTTCGCAATCAAAAGTTGCGCTGGCTTGCCATCGGTCCAAGTCATGGTGCGGGTACGCACCCCCAACCAGCGGTTTTGTGGTTCCACAAAGTATTCAAATTCGGCCGCCTCCTCCTCGTGCGAACGCTCCCCCACGCGGCTAAAACGCGAGCCATTGCGAATGTTTTTTTGTTGCCTAGCCAGCAACAAATGCCCTGCTGCGGTTTGCCCAAACCAATCGCGATAATTTTTATTTAGAAACAATAAACGCTGATCCTCTAGCGAAATGACGGATACCGCGCCTACAAACGCTTCTAAAACGGCGGTGAAACGGTCGTGCGCCTGGCTCAGCTGCTGGCGAATTTTCGTCGCCTCGGTCACATCGGTGAGCGAGCTCATCCAACCAGTTTGTTGCCCCCACTCATTCAACAGCGGCATACTGTGAATACGGGCATCAAAATACGCGCCCGATTTGCGTTGCAGGCGGTATTGCACATCGGCCGCGCCGTAGTCATCAAAGACGCTTGAGCGCCCCTCATTGGTCGACTCCTCCACGCCCTCAGGCCAATACGGATAGGGTGGTAGCTGATTAATCAGCTCTTCTTCATCCCAGCCTGTGATTTTGCAGAAGGCGGGGTTGACATAAGTGACCTTGCCCTCCAAATCCAAGGCGCGCATACCAACAGGCATAGAGTTTTCCATGGCGCGGCGAAAAGCGATTTCGTGCTGCAGTGCTTGCTGTGCTTTCGCGCGCAAGCGGGTGTGGCGCCAGTTGACAAACAGCATATAAGCGGTCAACAGGCTCAAGCCGCCCACCATCCACAGCAACATATCGGACACCGCGCCTTGGCGCACCACCATAGACTGCGCACGCAAGACTAAAGCCTCGCCCACAGGCTCCAGCGGCATAGATTGCTTGAGCACCCGCCTTTGCGTCCAGGCAAGCCAAGGCTTTCTCTCAGGTTTACTGGGCAAAGCACCAGTCAAAAAATCCCCTGAGTCTGAAAACAGGGCAACCAAGTATTTCGCCCGAGTTTCGTTGGGCAGGCCATAGCGCAGCAGGCCATCAATCGAATACTCCGCGACCAACATGCCGCGAAAATCATCTGGGGTTCCAGCCGGAATCAGCAGTTGCAGACTGGCGGTTTTTTCTTGCACTTGATCATCTACATCCGTGCTGGCCTGAATAATGGGGCTGGAATAGACAGGCTGATGCGAAGTGCGTGCTTGGTTAAAACTCTTATCGCTCACAGGGCTGATGTGCAACTCAGCGCCGTTGGCATAAAGCAAAGAATTAACCAGGGTCGGGGTGGCATAGCCGCCCACAGCTTCACCTTCTGGGTTGTACCAAGTTAGCGAAAAAATCTCTGGGTAACGATTCACCAGTGCTTGCGCTTGCACCAAAAACTCTTCCTCGCTCATGACGCCACCGCCGTAGCTCATGCTCAAGCCCAATAACTGTTCTTGCTCTTCCAGCAAACGCATTTTCAAACGCTGATGGGCGTAATCAACATCTTGCAGCAAAGCACTGCGCTCACGCGTCTGCTCTTCTGCACGCAAATATGCAAAAGTAGTGGCAACTGCGATTAAAAACAACAAAATCGCCAAAACTGGGCTGAGCGTAGCAATCCGATCTTGCCGCGTGGCGGGCAAGCTGGCCCACCAACGCATCAAACGGCTAGCACTGGCGTTAGCCTGCGGCACGGTGCGAAAAACGCCAGTAACAGATTCGGTCATGATGGCTATAAAAAGAGACTGAAAACACAGACATATGCTGCATTTTGGCAAGAATAAAGGCAGCTTTGCTATGGTATTCTAGAGTGCTGCCGATTCTGGGCGAGGTGCTGATCAAAGCAGCCCTGCCCTTGCGCACCAAACTAGCCCCACGCGCCAAAAGCACGAAGCGGGCCAATACCCCAAAGGAGATACCCCATGCCCAGCCTAGGCCAGAATTTGTTCGGCTCCAACACACCCGATATCGACAGCGCGGAAACACGCGAATGGCTCGATGCGCTCAAAGCGGTTATTCAAGTCCACGGCAAAGAACGGGGACACTTTTTGATCGAACAATTACTAGAAGAAGCGCGCCAAAATGGTATCGATCTGCCGTTTTCAGCCACTACCGCTTACATCAACACCATAGAGCCAGAGGACGAGGCGCTCAGCCCTGGCAATTTGCAATTGGAAGGGCGTTTGCGCGCCTATATGCGCTGGAACGCCATGATTATGGTGGTACGCGCCAACCGCCAGCACCCAGCTGACGGCGGTGATTTGGGTGGGCATATTGCCTCTTACGCCTCAGTCGCGCATATGTTTGAGACGGGCTATAACCATTTTTGGCACGCCGAGAGCGAAGCAAGGGGCAATGATTGCGTTTACATCCAAGGCCATAGCTCGCCTGGCGTATATGCCCGTGCCTTTTTAGAAGGCCGTTTGAGCGAAGAGCAATTGCTCAACTTCCGCCAGGAAGTCGGTGGCCAAGGCCTATCGAGCTACCCACACCCGCATTTGATGCCTGATTTTTGGCAGTTCCCCACCGTCTCTATGGGCTTGGGGCCTTTGATGGCCATTTACCAAGCGCGCTTTTTGAAGTATCTGCATGCGCGTGGCATCGCCGATACCGCAGGCCGCAAGGTTTGGGCATTTTTGGGCGATGGCGAAATGGACGAGCCCGAATCTATGGGCGCTATCGGCGTAGCGGCACGCGAAGGCCTAGACAATCTGATTTTTGTGGTCAATTGCAATTTGCAACGCTTAGACGGCCCTGTGCGCGGCAACGGCAAAGTGGTGCAAGAGTTAGAAGGCGAATTCCGTGGCGCGGGCTGGCAAGTCATCAAATGCCTGTGGGGCAGCAATTGGGACCCCCTCTTGGCGCGCGACAAAGACGGCGTGCTGAAAAAAGTCATGATGGACACGCTCGACGGCGATTACCAATCCTTCCGTGCCAACGACGGCGCTTATGTGCGCGAACAATTCTTCGCACGCGACCCCAAGCTGCTGGAAATGGTCAGCAAGATGAGCGACGACGACATCTGGGCGCTGCGCCGTGGTGGTCATGACGCGCAAAAAGTCTATGCCGCCTTCCACCAAGCAGCCAATAACAGCACAGGCCAGCCCACTGTGCTGCTCATGAAAACCATCAAAGGCTATGGCATGGGCAAAGCGGGGCAGGCCAAAATGGCAGCGCACCAGCTGAAAAAATTGACGGATGAAGACATCAAATCCTTCCGCGACCGCTTCAACATCCCCATTCCCGATAGCGAACTGCCGAATCTGCCCTTCTACAAGCCCGCAGACGACACCCCCGAAATGCAATACCTGCACAGCCGCCGCAAGGCGCTGGGCGGTTATTTGCCGCAACGCCGCGAAAAATCCGACGAGAGCTTCACCATCCCGTCTTTAGACACTTTCAAAGCCGTGCTGGAAGCCACCGCCGAAGGCCGTGAGATCAGCACCACGCAAGCCTTTGTGCGCTTTCTCACACAACTGCTGCGCGACAAGGCTCTAGGCCCCCGCGTGGTGCCGATTGTGGTGGACGAAGCCCGCACTTTTGGCATGGAAGGGCTGTTCCGCCAAATCGGTATTTACAACCACAAAGGCCAGCTCTACACGCCCGTGGATAAAGGCGAAGTCGCCTATTACAAAGAAAGCGAAAGCGGCCAAGTCCTGCAAGAGGGCATCAACGAACTCGGCGGCATGGCCAGTTGGATCGCAGCGGCCACCAGCTACAGCACCAGCAACCGCATCATGCTGCCCTTCTATGTGTACTACTCAATGTTTGGCTTCCAGCGCGTGGGCGATTTAGCTTGGGCTGCAGGCGATTTGCAGGCGCGCGGCTTTTTGCTAGGCGGCACTTCGGGGCGCACCACGCTCAATGGCGAAGGCTTGCAGCACGAAGACGGCCACAGCCATATCCTGGCGGCCACCATTCCTAACTGCGTCAGCTATGACCCCACTTTTGCGCACGAGGTCGGTGTCATCATGCACCACGGGCTCAAGCGCATGGTAGAAAAACAGGAAAATGTTTTTTACTACATCACCTTGCTAAACGAAAACTACGCCCAGCCCGGCCTGCGTGCAGGCACGGAAGAGGAAATCATCCAGGGCATGTATTTACTGCAACAGGCTGCGCCTGCGGCCAAGCCTGAATGGAGCGTGAATTTGCTCGGCTCCGGCTCCATCCTGCGCGAATCTATGGCCGCGCAGCAATTGCTGGCCGATGATTGGGGCGTTGCTGCCCATATCTGGAGCTGCCCCAGCTTTAACGAGCTAGCACGCCAAGGGCAAGAGGTCGAACGCTGGAACACCCTGCACCCCGAACAAACGCCGCGCACGCCTTTTGTGGCCCAGCAACTGGCTAAAACCACTGGGCCAGTGGTGGCTGCCACTGACTACATACGCGCCTACACCGAACAAATTCGCCCCTACATTCCTGCAGGGCGCAGCTACAAAACCTTGGGCACCGATGGTTTTGGTCGCTCCGACTTCCGCTTCCGCCTGCGGCACCACTTTGAAGTTGACCGCTACTACATCACCGTGGCGGCGCTCAGGGCCTTGCAAGAAGACGGCAAGCTGCCCGCCAGCGTAGTGGCGCAAGCCATCGCCAAATACAACATCGACGCGGATAAACCCTATCCGCTACACGCATAAACGCCTAGGAGTGCGAACCACATGGCAACGATGCAATTAACCGTACCCGATATTGGCGATTTTTCTGATGTCGCCGTCATTGAACTGCTGGTGGCTGTGGGCGATGTGATTGCGCCCGAGCAATCCATCCTCACCGTCGAAAGCGATAAAGCCAGCCTAGAAATTCCCGCCAGCCACGGTGGGCGCGTGACCCAGATTTTGGTCAAACTCGGCGACAAAGTCAGCCAAGGCAGCGCCATAGTCGAAATTGAAACCGAGGCCGAGGTAGATTCAGCAATCAAATCAGGCGATCAGGCCGCCAGTGCTGCCCCAGCAGCTCCTGCTTCTGTAGCGCCTACAGCTTCATCCACACCTGCATCCTCCCCTGAGGCAAGGCCAGTAGCAGCAGCGCAAACACAGGCCATCGAGCTGCGCGTGCCCAATATCGGCGACTTCAAAGATGTCGCGGTGATAGAAGTTTTGGTGCAAGTGGGCGAGACTATCCGCGCCGAGCAATCGCTGATCACCATCGAGAGCGATAAAGCCAGCATGGAAATTCCCGCCAGCCACGGCGGTGTGCTGCAAAGCTTGGCCGTCAAACTGGGCGACAAAATCAATATTGGCGATTTGATTGGTGTGGTGCAAAGCAGCGGGGGCCATGCCGCAGCTTCAGCTCCCACCACCGCTGAGGCTGCCGAGGCAGCCACAACAGCCGCCGCCCCCGCGCCAACAGCTGCGCTAGCCACGCCAGTGGCAACACCGGCCATGCAGCCCGCCCAGCCCACAGCAGCAATAGTTGCTCAAGAAGGAGAGGGTGCCTCAGTTGCAGCCCTGCCCCACGCCAGCCCGTCGGTGCGCAAATTCGCACGCGAGCTGGGCGTGCCCCTGGCGCAAGTAGTAGGCAGTGGCGAAAAAGGCCGCATCACCCAGGCCGATGTGCAAGCCTACACCCGTGGCGTGATGGCAGGCACTATACAAACAGGAGCTGCTCAGGCAGGTTTGACGGCGCAAAACGCCAATATGACTGCTGAAAACCTATTGCAAGTTGCACCTGCACCGAAAGTGGATTTCAGCAAATTTGGCGCGACCGAACGCAAGGCACTGAGCCGCATCCAAAAGCTCAGCGGCGCCAATCTGCACCGCAATTGGGTGCGCATTCCCCATGTCACCAATCACGACGACGCCGACATCACCGAGCTGGAAGCGCTGCGCGTGCAGCTCAACGCCGAAAATGCCAAGGCTGGGGTCAAAGTCACCATGCTGGCCTTCATCATCAAGGCTTGCGTGGCGGCGCTGCAAAAATTCCCGCAATTCAATGCCAGCTTGGACGGCGAAGAGCTGGTGCTGAAAAAATACTTCCACATCGGTTTTGCTGCCGATACGCCTAATGGTTTGGTCGTGCCCGTCATCAAAGACGCAGACCAAAAAGGCATCATGCAAATCAGCCGAGAGCTGGCTGAACTATCGGCAAAAGCACGCGAAGGCAAACTCAGCCCAGCCGAAATGCAGGGCGCCAGCTTCACCATCTCGTCCTTGGGCGGCATAGGCGGCACTTACTTCACGCCCATCATCAATGCGCCTGAAGTAGCCATTTTGGGCGTGTGCCGCAGCAGTATGCAACCCGTGTGGAATGGCGAGAAGTTCAAGCCCCGTTTGATCTTGCCCCTGTCCCTGTCTTGGGATCATCGTGTGATTGACGGCGCGGCTGCGGCCAAATTCAACGCCTATTTGGGCCAGGTGCTGGCGGATTTCCGCCGCGTCATACTGTAAGCCAGAAAGAGGATTTTCATCCTCTTTTTGGTGTTTTAAGCCGCCAAACCTGCCTGAGCAGCTATTAAAACTTAAGTCAAGAACACCCTTAAAAGGAAGGCCTTATGGCTGAAATTCAAGTTGTCGTGCCCGATATCGGCGATTTCGCCGATGTCGCCATCATCGAAATTTTGGTGCAAGTGGGCGAGACTGTTGCCGCTGAACAATCCCTCATCACCGTGGAAAGCGACAAAGCCAGCCTGGAAATTCCTTCCAGCCATGCGGGCGTGGTCAAAAGCTTGGCCGTGAAACTGGGCGATAAGGTCAGCAAGGGCAGCGTGATTTTGACGCTGGAGGCGGCGGCGACTGCTGCTGCACCTGCGGCCAGCCCTGCTGCTCCTACCCCTGCCGCTACACCCGCGCCCACCACAAACACAACACCCACCCCCACACCCCACACCCCTAGCCCATCTCCCGCAAACACCGACTGCGATGTCCTCGTTTTAGGCGGCGGCCCAGGCGGCTATTCCGCCGCTTTTCGCGCCGCCGATTTAGGGCTAAAAGTCATCTTGGTGGAGCGCTATGCCACCCTAGGCGGCGTGTGCCTGAATGTCGGCTGCATCCCGTCTAAGGCCCTGCTGCATGTGGCTGCCGTTATGGACGAAGTAGCGCATTTGGCCAAGGCTGGCATCAGCTTTGGCGCACCCCAGGTGAATATCGACACCCTGCGCGCGCACAAAGAAAAAGTCATAGGCAAATTGACAGGCGGCTTGGCGCAAATGGCCAAAATGCGCAAAGTGCAAATCGTGCGCGGCTTGGGTACTTTTGTTGGCAGCCATGAACTGCGCGTGGATGCCACCACCAGTAGCGCCGCTTCTGGCCAAGAAAAAACGGGGCAGACGCAAACCCTGCGCTTTAAAACCGCCATCATCGCCGCGGGCAGCCAAGCCGTGCACCTGCCCTTTATGCCCAAAGACCCGCGCGTGGTCGATTCCACCGGTGCGCTGGCGCTCAAAGAAGTGCCCAAACGCATGTTGATTTTGGGCGGCGGCATCATAGGCCTAGAAATGGGCACGGTGTATAGCGCCTTGGGCGCGCGCCTAGATGTGGTCGAGATGCAAAGTGGCCTGATGCAAGGCGCAGACCGTGATTTGGTCAAGGTTTGGC
>CAZSPW010000079.1:0-2862 GCA_964608575.1 uncultured Burkholderiaceae bacterium
GATTTACGCGCCTGAAATATTGTTTTGAAACCCGCTGCCCCCGTATTCAGTCCCAGCCTGCTGCCCTTTTTGGGCGCAGCCTTTGCCAGCCGTGTGCCTGTGCAGGCCTTGCCTAGCCCGCATTGGGTGGCACGCAATACGCCGCTGGCGCAATGCTGGGGGCTAAACGCCGATTGGCTGGGCAGCGACGCGGCCTTGGCGCTGCTGGCTGGCAATAGCGAAAACGCGGCGGAATTTCACGCCAGCGCCTACAGCGGCCACCAGTTTGGCCACTGGGCAGGGCAGTTGGGCGATGGCCGCGCTCTGTATCTGGGGCAAATCGACACCCTGCAAGGCGTGCAAGAAATCCAGCTCAAAGGCGCGGGGCGCACGCCCTATTCGCGTGGTGGCGATGGCCGCGCCGTGCTGCGCTCCACCGTGCGTGAATATTTAGCCAGCATAGCCATGCAGGGCTTGGGCATACCCACTACTACTGCGCTGGCCATTGTTGGCTCGCCCTATCCCGTTTACCGCGAAGAGGCGGAAACGGCGGCGGTGCTGACCCGCAGCGCCCCTAGCTTTATCCGCTTTGGGCATTTTGAACATTTTGCCGCCCGCGCTGCCCAGGCCGCAGAAACGGGCGATAGCTTGCTGCTGCAAACCTTGGTCGATACCACCATTGCCCGTTATTACCCCGATTGTTTGGGCGCAGATCAGCCCGTGCTGGCCTGGCTGGGGCAGGTGGTGCAGCGCAGCGCCGAGCTGGTGGCGGCCTGGCAGGCCGTGGGCTTTTGCCACGGCGTGATGAATACCGACAATATGAGCATCTTGGGGCTAACGCTGGATTACGGTCCTTATCAATGGCTGGATGCTTATGACCCTGAGCATATTTGCAACCATTCCGACACCCAAGGGCGTTACCGCTACAGCCGCCAGCCTGCCGTCATGCGCTGGAATTTGTTTTGCCTGGGGCAAGCCCTGATGCCGTTGCTGGCGGGCAAGCTGGGCGAAGAAGCCGCTAGCGCCGGCTTGATTGCCGAATTAGAAAAATTTGGCGCTGCTTATAGCCGCGCTTGGCAAAGCCGTATGGCGGCCAAAATGGGTCTGCCTGCGCTGGATGGCAACAGTTTGCCTCTGCTGCAAAAACTGCTGGATTTGCTGGCCGCCGAGCGCGTGGATTGGACGATATTCTGGCGCCGCTGGGCCAAGGCTATCCATGCCTACGCCGCCCAAGCTGCGGGGGCAGCCGAGCTTGCGGCGTTTAGCCCTGTGCGCGATGTATTCATCCAGCGCGAGGGTTTTGATGCCTGGCTGGCGGATTTTTTGGCTTACCTTGCGCCGCAATTGCTGCACACCGATACGCAGGCGGACACGCAAAACGCCATCGCCCACACCCTGCAAACCAACCCTGTTTATGTGCTGCGCAACCACTTGGCGCAAGAGGCCATAGCCGCCGCGCAAGCGGGCGATTTTGCGCCTATAGCGCAATTGGCCACCGTGCTGCGCAGCCCTTACGCCGAACAAGCGGGCTGCGAACGCTACGCTGCTTTTCCGCCAGATTGGGCGGCGGGCATAGCCGTGTCTTGCTCGTCTTAAAGCCTGCAATGCAGGCAAAATCGCTATAAAAAAAGAAGCTGCTCAGGCAGCTTTGGCGGCCTAAAACCCTGATTTGATGCTTAAATTTTCATTTTTGCATTGGGGGAATGCTGCGATCGCGCTTATTTTTGCTTCGCGTGGGGCTGGCTCTTGGATGGAGTTTTGGTTTTGGCATGGGGACCAAAAGGCGCGCCTGTGATGCGGCTGCCTGCTTGGATGCCGTGTTGGGCAAACCAGCCTAGATTGGCTTCCAGCACGAAGCGCACAGGCTGGGCAGAGCAGTGCGACTCATCCGACAGGGGCTGCATATCCGCCAAATTCACAATGCGGCCATCGTCGGCCACAAAAGCCGCCGTTAGCGGAATCAGGGTATTGCGCATCCAAAAGCACTGCCTTGCTGCCACGGGGAAAACAAAAAGCATGCCCTCATTGGCGCCCAAGCTGGTGCGCGACATCAGGCCAATCGCGCGTTCGCGGTCTTCGCTGGCGATTTGCACGCTCAATTTGCCTTTGCCCAATTGCAAAGTGCTGCGCGGTAAATCCGTTTGCGGCGCAGGCGGCGCGATGTTTTGCGCTGTTGCGGCCAGGCTAAGGAGGAGAAGGACAGAGGCGAGGATATTTTTCATAGCGGGCACTGTAGGGGCGCGCACGCAGCCTTGCCGCGCGCTGGAACTGAAATGTAAGTCAAAAGCCGTGCAGCCGCAGCGTTTTAGCGGCGTAAATGCTGCGCCAGTTGTTGTGCCAATTCCAGCCCCGCGGCGCGGCTGTGATGGGCATGGGTAATGGCCGCGCCCAGTGCGTCGGCCGCATCAGGGCCAGGCAAACCCGGCAGTTGCAGCAGGCGCTGCACCATGGCCTGCATCTGGGTTTTATCGGCGCGGCCATAGCCGACCACGGCTTGCTTCAATTGCAAGGCGGTGTATTCATGCACGGGCAAGGCCCTATGCGCCAGCGCCGTGATGCAAGCGCCACGCGCCTGCCCTAGCAGCAGAGTCGATTGCGGGTTCACATTGACGAAAACAATCTCAATCGCGGCGCAATCGGGCTGGTAATGCTCTTGTAACTCGCAAATACCATCAAACAAGGTTTTCAGGCGCAGCGCCAATGGTGCCGTGCTATCGGTCTTGATGGTGCCGCTGGCCAGGTAATGCTGGCGGCTGCCTACGACCTCAATCACGCCAAAACCCGTGGTGCGCAGGCCAGGGTCTATGCCTAAAATTTTTGTGCTGGTGCTCATGCTCGCCATTATGGAGGGATGCCAGCATGGGGGCAGGGCGCTTACAATGC